>CAMBXJ010000432.1 GCA_945871455.1 Asaia bogorensis | reverse complement strand
GCTGGAACGCCGGCAGCCGGACGTCCTGGTGTTGCAGGAAATCAAGTGCGAGGCGGCGGCTTTTCCGGCCTTGACCTTCCAGGGCGCGGGCTACCAGGCGGAGATCGTGGGCCAGAAGTCCTACAATGGAGTGGCGGTGCTGGCGCGGGTGCCGTTCCGCGTCGTGCACCGCGCCTTGCCCGGCCTGGCGGACGATGACGGCCAGGCGCGCTATATCGAAATCGAGGCTAGCGGCATCACCATCATCGGCATCTATCTGCCGAACGGCAACTCCCGCGGCGAGGAGGGTTTTGCCTACAAGCTCGCCTGGATGGATCTGCTGGCGGAACGGGCACGCGTGCTGCTGGAGGCCGATACGCCGTGCGTGATCCTGGGCGATTTCAACGTCGCCCCGACGGCGGAGGACTACGCGCCGGGCGCCCTGTCTCCCACGGACGCGCTGGTGCGGCCGGAAAGCCGAGCGCGGTTGCGGAGGATGGTTTGGATGGGGCTGACGGATGCGGTGCGGGCGCTGCATCCGCATGGGCCGATCTACACATTCTGGGACTATCAGGCCGGTGCGTGGCAGCGGGATTCCGGGCTGCGGATCGACCATGCGCTGTTGTCTCCGACCCTGGCCGAACGGCTGGTTTCGGCGGAACCGGACCGGATGGAGCGGGATCAGCCTCAGCCGTCGGACCATGTGCCGGTGATGGTGGAACTGTCCTGATGGGCGAGGGCGGACCGGGCATGGCCTGGGCGGTTCCGTCAATCCGGAGGGCGGTTCGGCGCGCCGGTCAAGGACGGTTTGCGATGATCGCCGCCAACCGGCCGAACCATGGACCGATGGCGTCCCCTCCCCTCTCGTCTTTGCAGGGCTTGACCCGGCAATGACGAGAGGGTGGTACATCGGCCAACGCAACACCCGAATGCCCGCCGGCTCCATTCGATACCACGCATACGCCATGCCGACAGATCACACAGAAAATCAAATGGGAAAGAAACATCCACATGAGCCAGACCCACGACCCTGACGCACATGCCCGCGCCGCGCTGCGCATGATCGGCCCCGATCCCGCCAACTGGGTGCCGGATCGGCCGGGCATCGACCACAACGTCGCCATTATCGGCGGCGGGCAGACCGGGTCCGCGCTGACGTTCGCGCTGCGGCGGGCCGGGATCGGCAAGGTCACGATTCTGGAAGCGGCGCCGAACGAGGACCGCGCCGGCATCTGGCTGAACGCCGCGCGCATGCAGATGCTGCGCACGCCGAAAACCCTGCCGGGGCCGGAACAGGGCATCCCGGCCTGGAGCTTCCAGGCCTGGTATGAGGCACGCCACGGCCAGGCCGCCTATGAAGCCATCGAGCGCATCGCCCGGACGGATTGGGCCGCCTATCTGAGCTGGTACAAAAGTTTCCTCGGCATCGCCCCACGCTACGCCACGCGGGTGACGCGGATCGAGGCTGCGGGCGATCATTTCCGCCTGCATCTGCAAACCCCGAACGGCGCCGCGATGGAAACCGCGCGGAAGATCATCCTGGCCACCGGCTTTCGCGGCGGCGGCGACAAGTTCGTCCCGGACGTGCTGACCACCAACCTACCCGCCGCCCGCTATGCGCATACAGAGGACGTCATCGACTTCACCGCCCTGCGCGGCAAGACCGTCGGCGTTATCGGCGCCGCCGCTTCGGCGTTCGACGCCGCCGGCGTGGCGCTGGAACATGGCGCCGCCGCGGTTCACCTGTTCTGCCGGCGCGACGCGGTGGCGGCAACGCCGGTCATCGGGGCTCGTTTCTTCCCCGGCGCCATCGACAATTTCCCGAGCCTGCCGGACGCGACACGCTGGCTGCATGCGGTCCGCTACTTCCGCGCCGGGTCCATGCCCACCACGGACGCGATCGAGCGGGCGGTGAAGTTCCCGAATTTCCACCTGCACCTTGCCGCGCCCTGGCCCAACGCGCGGGAGAGCGACGGCCAGGTGGAGACGACGATCAACGGCACGGCCTACAGGCTCGATTTTGTCATCGCCGGTACGGGTTACTCGGGCGACGTGGCGGCGCGCCCGGAATTGCGCGATTTCGACGGCCAGATCATGCGCTGGCGCGACCGCTACGCGCCACCGGCCGACCTGCGGGATGAGGCGCTTGCCGCCTACCCCTATCTGGGCGTGGGGCACGAATTCATCGAGAAAACCCCCGGCACCGCGCCGCTGCTGCGGCACATCCATGTGCAGAACCCATCAGGCTTCGTCAGTCTGGGACTGCCGATCGGCGATGTGCCGTGCATGAAGCGGGATATCCCGGTGCTCACCGGTCGTATCAGCGCCGATCTGTTCGAGGCCGACCTGGAAGCGCACAGCCGGCGCATGGTAGGCGCCGTGCCAGCCGGTTTCTCGGCCGAACTCTATCGGTCCGCGGTCAGATAGGCGTTCGCGGGGGGAAATCCCTGGGCCGCAAGGTCAAAAGCCCATCCGGCATGTGCGGTTGCCACCCGCATGCCGGTTACCCCTTTGGCTGGGCGTGCTCTATTTCTGAGACCACTGCCCGGCTTCGGACAAGAACCATGTCTTCGGTGGCGCGGATTTCATGATTTCGGCGGCGTAAATCCTGCCCACCGCGTCGACGGAAACCTTGTCGGTCGCCGCCCGCGCGGCATAAACCGCGCGCCGTTCGGCGTTGACCTGCGACACAAGCTGGCCGATTTCAGGCGGCGCCTGACCACGTTCGGCGGCGTAACCGTCGAACCGCTCTCCGACGGTCCCGGCGACGCGAGGCGCGTCGAGCAGCCGACCTTGCCCCATCGCCCCGCTGAACGGCATCACCGCCAGCAGGAAGAGGCCCATCGAAACCAGGCACGCGAGGCGCCGCCTGGACGGGGAACGAGCCAAACGCGCGCCCATCTGCTCAGAAAATCGGCTTTGTTCCGACATCGCGTTTTGCCTGCTCTTCGACGCGGAGGCGCACATCGGCGTCGAGCTTGATGTTGAGATTGATGGTGATCGGCTCCTGCGGGAGCTTCACCTGCACGGTCGGCGCGCAGGAGACCGCGGCACCGGCCAACACGGAGAGGGCCAAAATCATGGGAAATAACCGACCAGTCATCGTCGCGCACTCCCTGTGGTCCGACGCAACAATGCTTGCGCTGCTTCCATGCTTTTCAGCGCGATGTCGACCAACCGATCGAAATTGCTCTGGAGGCTGATATTGAGATGGAAGGGCCGTCCATCAAGGAGGGCCGGGTTATTGCCCTGAAGTTTAAGCAGAACGGTGCCGTCGCCGGCGGCCTGTCCGGAAAGATCGATAACCAGACTGTCGTAGTGAAAATCCGCAAGAGCTTGCAGCACCAGGGTCATCGATTCCCCCGCATCGATGATCTGTTTCGGCAACGCAAAGCTGTCCACTCGGATCACGCCCGCCCCGGTCGACGCAAGGTGCCCGTCGATGATCGCGACGGCGCCCGGGGTCACCTTCATCGGGATCGTCCCATCCAGACGCCCCGAACCGGCAAGGCCGTCGACACCGACCAGCTTGAAGAATTCCGCCAGATCGACCTGATGGAACGCAATCACCGTGTCGACGCTCGGTCGCGCCGGATCGATCGTGAAAGGCGACGTCGAGATGCGCCCGCCGACAAAATCCATCCGGATGGCTTCGACGCGCAACGCGGGTTTCGGCAGAAGTTGGAAGGCCAGTCTTGTCTTGATCGGTGGCAGCCCGCCGGCCTCGACCACCCCGGTCAGCACCTGGTTCGGCCGCGTCAACACCGGCCAGAGCCCGGCGATGGCGATATCGCCGCGGACCTGGCTGACCCGAACACTGTCCGGCTCATAGGCCACATCGCCCAGCCGCA
>CAMBXJ010000431.1 GCA_945871455.1 Asaia bogorensis | reverse complement strand
ATGCCGACCGTCAGCGGGCCCGTCGCATACTGGATACCCGTGATGAAGGCGTTCGCATTCGCCCCGCCGCTCGGCTTCGCCGCGCCACGGCCGTTGATTGCCCCGGTGATGAAGTTGCCGGCAACCGAGAACCCGGCGTAGCTCAACTGGACGCCCATCGAGCCGTAGTTCAGGTTGTCGAACTGACCGCTCCAGGTGCTGCCAGCCGGCGCGCCAGCCGCCGCACGAGCGGCCGCGGCGGTGCCGCTGTAGTTCACGTGACCCGAGTAGGTGTAAACGCCGTAGGTGTGCACGTTGATCGGACCGACCGGGCCAGAATAACGCACGCCGGCGGCGATCATGTTGGTGTAGCGCATTCCGTCAGCCGCGACGGCGGATGTCTGCAGATTCGAGCAGGTTGTAGCCGGCACGGTGCAGCCGTTCACACTGCTGAAGGCCTGCGGCGAATATTGCAGACCAAAGTCGAACCCCGAGAAGTTCGGCGACAGATAGACAAACTTCTGCGTGTCGTATTCGTCGCCCGACCCGGACATGAAGATCCATGGCGCGGCGCTGTTGCCGCCGATCACGGTGCTGAGGTCCGATCCGTTGAAGACCGCGTTCGGCGAGAAGGTCTGCATCGTCGTGCGACCCTGATCGAACAGGGTGATCAGGCCGTCACCAAGACCGGCACGGACAATGCCGAATTCGTTGGTGCCAGCGTAAACAAATGCACGGCGGCTATACAGGGTCTGGGTGGTGGACTGGGCACCGCCACCGCTGTTCGGGTTCGCGAAGCCGCCGCTGGCCCCGGCACCACTGTTGTGGCGGATTTCCATCGCGGCACCGTAGCGGAGTCCGTTAGCGGCCATCGCGTCCATGCCAGGATACAAACGCAGGAAAGTGGTCATGCCGCCGGAGTTCGAGCTGAATCCCGGATTCGCGTTCATCAGGGAGTTCCAGCCCTGATAATAGGCGACGGTCACGTTGCCGTTCAGATGGATCACCATCGTGCCGGGCGTCGGGGTGCCGGAGGGGCCGGAGCGAGCCGTGCCAAAGGCGTTGTTGTTGTTGTTGGCACCGACATACTGGCCGGGCTTCGCGATCAACTGGCCGGTCATTGGGTTCCAGGGCGCGATTTCGACAGGCGCCGGGGCAATGCTTTGTCCGACATAGCCACCGACCGGGCCCGTTACCGGGGCAGGAGCGGCAGCCGGGCGTGTTTGCGCGATAGCCGTTCCGACTGTTCCGACGGCGCCCAGAGCGAATACGCTCGCGAGCAACATGTTCCGCATGATCATCCTCCGTTGTGCGCCGAGCGAACCGGCGTAACCTTATTCAAGCCTCGCCCCAACAGAGAGATCGGCGTGGGGGCAGCCAGACCTGACGGGAGTATTGAACTGGTTTCGGTCAACCCGCAACCGCGTGTCTGCACCTCGCATGGCAATTCCGAAACACTGTGTCTCTGCTGTCACACTGGATTTGCGGCGCCGAGACCATCAGGACAGCGCGCCGATGGCGCCAACCGCGCGGCACCATCCTAACCGTTTGATATTGCGTGCGTCTATGCCTCCCAGGGCGCCGATCGCCAAGGATGCGCCCGGCGGTGCGGCCAAGGATGCGTGAAGAGCGTGGCGGGTCCACCTTGCCGCGCCGAGCGTCGGTTCCCCAGGATGGCTGGCGGTCGGAAAGACCGGAGAGAGAAATGCCAGATTGGCGCCATTGCGGCGCGCCCGGATCAAATCGGCCGGGCAATGCGCGGAACTGGTGACCAGGCGGTAGCGGCGGATCGGCCCAGGCCAGCGTCCGCCGCGGATATGGACCCCGGCACCCAACTCGGCCGCCAGACGGACATCGCCGGAAACGACCAGCTCGATCCGGCGGCTACGGCATATGCGGGCCAAGGCACGACCGATCGCCGCGCGGTCCGGATGATCGTCGTGGCGGAAGACGATGCCGGCGATATGTTTTGGCAACCGCCTGGCGGCCGGAATTGGGTCCGGCAGGCGGCGCGTATCGGTAAACAGCCACAGGCTGGGCAGTCCTGGCCGCCGCGCCGAGGTGGCTCGCCCCCAGGCGATCAGCGCTTGATCCGTCATCGTATGTCCGTCTCGAGTCGCGGCGGTTGGATGATCGCCTTGGAACTACCGCAAGGGCCCGAGCATCTTCTCCCCCTCCCCTTGCGGGCTTGGGCCGCGAAGTGGACCAAGGCCGGGGGGAGGGGTGAAACCCCACGAATTGTGCTTGAAACCCCTCCCCCCGCCCCCTCCCTCAAGGGGAGCGGGAGAAGATGCTCGGGCCCTTGCCTGCCCTACCGCCGCTTCGCCGTCGTCTTGGTCATCAGCCACCACTTCACCGGCTCGGGCTCCGACTCGATGACCGGGTTGGGTGGCCGGCCGCGGCGAATCGGGGTCGGGCGGGGTTCGGGTTCCACGGCGAGGACCGGACGGCGAATCGGGCGGGCGGCGATGGTCGGCGCGGGCGCGGGCTGCTCGGACAATTCCTCGATCAGCTTTTCGGCCTGGGCGCGGGCATGTTCGGCGATACGCAGGGATTTTTCGGCCGCATGGCGCGCCCCACGTTCTTCCTGGAGCGCGGTCTTCAGGGACAGGGCCGCCCGTTCGGCGTCGATGGCGCGCTGTTCGGCGTCTTCCCGCAGACGCTCCTGGTCCCCGGTGGACGCGCGCAGTTCGGTCAGCGCGTCCCGTTCCCGGCGGACCAGATCGGCGGCCTCGGCGCGGGCGAGTTCGGCATGGCCGTTCTTGGTTTGCAGGTCGCGAATCTGGGCCTGTGCTTCCGACAACAGCCGTTCGGCGCGTTCCCGCGCGGCTGTTTCGGCGGCAAGCGCGGTTTCGACGCGCTGCAAACGGCTGGACGATGGTCCTGACGCGGCAAGTCGGCTGGATGTGTCGGCGGCGGTGTCGCGGCGCACGACGGTGACCGGAACATCGCCATCCTGCACGAAGCGGCGGCGGTGGCCCTGAGAGAAACGGTCGGGTGTGAAGCGGTCGGGCGTAAAGCGGTCGCCGCCGCGAGCCATGGGTTCGGACCGGTCCTGGTCCATCCTGGGTCGAGGCATGCCGCCATCCAGGCCGAGGGCGCGCCGCATTTGCGCTTCGTCGTCATCCAGGGGCGTGGCGGGTTGGGGTGCGGATTCCGGAGCGATTCTGCCCTGGGCTGGATCGAAGCGTAGTTTGGCGTTCTCAGACAATGTAATCACCCGGTTCGGACATTGGATTTTCTCATGTTGGCCCGACTCGCCGGCATTCCCGTGTCATTCACAGACGGATGTCAGTCGGTGAACAAGGGTTTGGCGTCGCCCGGTGCTGCATACACGCACGTTGTTATAGTTTGTAACCAGAATGAAGCAGGTATCGAGTCCCGGCCAATTGCCGACCCATACGACAGGGTAAGGTTCACCTGAGTATGTTTCGCCGAGCCGGATTCGCGACCGATTCGGGACTTACCTAGTGCACAAGCAGTCCAATAGCAAGCGATGCTGGGCAAGTCGTGCCGACAATTCGTCCATGACCGCTATTTAATGACCCCGTCGCATGCAATCATGTTGGGAATTGAATGGCCATACCATGTTGTGTTGGTCGCCGGGTCCATGGTGTCTTGCCGCCGCTGGGTGCGGTCCCATGAATGCTGCCGCCCGATGCGCCACGAACCGCGTTTGTCGGGCTGGCGTTTTTTCCGGGTGGGTGTTTTTCTGGTGTGGTGGCTCGCGCTTTCCTGTTCTATGGCGGGCGAACCTGTTGTTTGCCACCGATGCGGAGAAATTGATGCGTCTTTTCGTTGCCCTCGCGGCCCTGCTGCTGTCCGTTCCGGGCACGCCGGTTATGGCGGCCAACGC
>CAMBXJ010000430.1 GCA_945871455.1 Asaia bogorensis | reverse complement strand
CGAGGCACCGGATGAGTTCAACCGGATCGTCGGCGATTTCATCGCCCAGGTGGACGCGGGGCGATGGCCGACGCGCGATGCACGGGCGATGTCGGCATCGATCACGGGGATGAAATAGCGACGGCATGGCCGGCCGGCGCCCCCTCCCTCGTCCCGTCTGCCCTTATCGTCATTGCCGGGCTTGACCCGGCAACCCACCCCCCACCGTTGAAGCGTGGGTTGCAGAGCCTGCCTGTCAATGACAGTGAGGGGGGGAGGGAGCGCGCGGCGCCTATTCGGGATAGATCATCTTCCGGGTGACCCCGCCATCCACCACGAATTCGGCGCCGGTGATGAAGCCGCTCTCTGGCCCGGTCAGGAACGCCACCAGGGCGGCGATGTCCTCCGGCGTGCCGACGCGGCCGGCGGGATGGAACGCGTGCTCCCCCGCGGTCGGTTCCGGCCCTTTGGTGCGGATCCAGCCGGGGCTGATGCAGTTGACCCGGATCGCCGGCCCCAGGCTGACCGCCAGCGCATGGGTCAAGGCGACAAGCCCGCCTTTCGACGCCGCATAGGCCTCGGTATCCGGCTCCGACATATGGGCACGCGTGGAGGCAATCGTCACGACGCTGCCGCCGGTCTTTTCCAGCAGCCCAGCAAGCGCCTTCACCAACAGGAACGTGCTGGTCAGATTGGTGGCCAGGACGGATGACCATTCGGCTAGGGTCAGATCGCGCAGGTTCTTCCGAATGCTGAACCCCGCATTGCAGATCAGGGCGTCCAGGCGCCCTTCCGTCGCTGCCAGTTCGGCGGCGAGCGCGGCGATCGCGTCCTCCCGCGCCACATCGCAGACGACAGACCGCGCACCGCTTTCGACCACATCCCGATCGGCAACGACAACGCGCCACCCGTCGCGCAGCAACCGTTCGGCGCACGCGGCACCGATGCCGCGTGCGCCGCCGGTAATCAGGGCAACGCGCGCCATGCCAGCCTAGGCGGTCGCGGCATCCAGCGCCTGCGACAGATCGGCCAGAATGTCGTCGATATGCTCGATCCCCACCGACAGCCGCACATAGCCCGGAGTCACGCCGGTCGCCGCCTGTTCGGCTTCCGTCAACTGCGAGTGCGTCGTGCTGGCCGGGTGGATCGCCAGACTGCGCGCATCACCGATATTGGCGACGTGGTAGACCATCTTCAGCGCGTCGATGAACTTGCGCCCGGCCTCGGTGCCGCCCGCCAGTTCGAAGCCGCACAGACCGCCCTGCCCGTGCGGCAGGTATTTCGCCGACCGCGCGGCTGCTTCGCCCGTGTGGTGCGCGGGGTGGATGACGCGGGTCACGCCCTTCCGCCCGGCCAGGAAATTCGCCACCGCCAGCGCGTTGCGGCTGTGTTCGCGCATCCGCAGCGGCAGGGTTTCCAGGCCCTGGATGAACAGGAACGCATTGAACGGCGCCATCGACGCGCCGAGGTCACGCAGCAACGTCACCCGCATCTTCAGGATATAGGCGATCGGCCCCAGCGGCTTCACAGCCTGCGTCCACACCGCGCCGTGATAGGACGGATCGGGGGAGTTCAGCAGCGGCTGGCGCGTCGGATGCGCTTCCCAGTCGAAATTGCCGCCATCGATCACCACGCCGCCAATCGAGGTGCCGTGCCCGCCGATATATTTTGTCGTGGAATACATCACCACCGCGGCGCCATGATCGAACGGGCGCACCAGCAACGGCGCCGCCGTGTTGTCCATGATCAGCGGAATGCCGAATTTGCGGCCGATGGCGGCCACCTCGGCGATCGGGAACGGGATCAGCTTCGGGTTCGGCAACGTCTCCGCATAGTAAGCACGGGTGCGGTCGTCGGTGGCGCGGGCGAATGCCTCCGGATCGGTCGGATCGACGAAGCGGGTCTCGATTCCCTGGTCCTTCAGCGTGTTGGCGAACAGGTTCCAGGTCCCGCCATACAGGTCGGTGGAACTCACGATATTGTCACCGGCGCGCGCCAGGTTCTGCACCGAAAATGCAGATGCCGCCTGCCCGGACGCCAGACCCAGCGCCGCGACGCCGCCTTCCAGGGCCGCGATGCGCTGTTCGAACGCGTCCTGAGTCGGGTTCATGATGCGGGTGTAGATGTTGCCCAGTTCCTTCAATCCGAACAGGTTGGCGGCGTGCTCGCTGCTGTCGAACTGAAACGATGTGGTCTGGTAGATCGGCACCGCAACGGCATTGGTCGCGCTGTCGCGCCGCCAGCCGGCATGCAGGGCCAGGGTCTCAGGGTGTTTCGATGTCATTGCGGACGCCTCCCAGGATATGTTTCATGGCACTATGGGCGGTTTGATACGCCCGGACCATGGCCGAAGTCGAGGGCAAGCCAACGGGCGGCGCAGTGTCCGGGATCACAGGGCGATTGTTTCGCGTCACGAAAACAGGACGGAGACGTTTCATCTCCGCCACTGCCGGAAGACGCAAGGTTCAGGCGGCTTTTTCGCGCAACAGCTTCTGCCCGCGGCGCAACTTGCTGGCGATCGTCTCGGCCGGCATCGCGCCCGAGAACAACCCGTAGCCATCCAGGAAGAACGACGGCACGCCGCTGACCCCGGCCTCCCGCGCGGCCTGATCGGCGGCGCGCATCTCCTGGTCCGCGAGGTCGCCGGCCAGGAAGGCCGCAACCTCGGCCGCGTCCAGTCCGGCCTCGACCGCGCAGGCGGTCAAAACCGAGTGATCGCCGATATCGGCGCCCTGGATGAAGTAGGCCTTGAACACTGCTTCCATCGCCGCGTCCTGCACGTCGTGCTGGCCGGCGAACCAGATCAGGCGATGCGCGTCGATCGTGTTCGGGGTGCGCAGCATCAGGTCGGTGCGGAACGCCAGCCCGACATTGTCCGCCGCCTCCGTGATGCGCAGGTCCAGCGCGGCGGCCTTCTCGGCACTGCCGAACTTCCAGGCGCGATAGGCGGCGCGGTCGCGGCCTTCCTTCGGCATGTCGGGGTTGAGCTGGAATGGGTTCCAGTGGACGGAAAACACCAGCCCCTCCCGCGCCAGCATCTCCAGCGCGCGTTCCAACTGCCGCTTGCCGATATAGCACCAGGGACAGATCGCGTCGGACACGATGTCGATCCGGGTTCCGACCGAGGTTTCCGTGCGGAACGAGGCGGGCGTGGCGGTGTCGTCGTAGCCATCCGGTCCACAAACGGTGCCGACGGGAATGGTTTCATCCATGGCCTTGTCCTTCAATCATCCTGGCATTCGTCCTGGTTCGGCGCGCCCGGTCGCGGCACCGGACAGGGACCGGACCCGGCATCGCGGCGCGCCTTGTGCTCCGGCTTACATTACCCGCCCGATCGGTGGCTTGTCACGGCTTGGTATGCGCGCCGATAGTCGGGCCCATGATCCCCGTCTCCATCGTCACCGGCTTCCTGGGCAGCGGCAAGACCACCCTGATCGGCCGCATCCTGCGCGATCCCGGCTTCAACCGCACGGCGGTCATCGTGAACGAATTCGGCGAGATCGGCCTCGATCACGCGCTGATCGCCAGCAGCAATGAGGCGTTCACAACGCTGACCACCGGTTGCCTGTGCTGCGCGGTGCGGAGCGATCTGGTCCGGACCCTGCTCGATCTGTACGCCAGCCGCCAGTCCGGCGCCGCGTCCTACGACCGGGTGCTGATCGAGACATCCGGGCTGGCCGACCCGGCGCCGATCCTGCACGGCCTGATGACCGATGACACTATCGCCGCCACCCATGCCATCGACACCGTCATCACCCTGGTCGATGCGGTGCATGGCGAGGCGACGCTGGGCGAGCACCCGGAGGCGCGCCGGCAGGTGGCGCTGGGCGATCTGCTGGTCATGAGCAAGACCGATGTCG
>CAMBXJ010000429.1 GCA_945871455.1 Asaia bogorensis | reverse complement strand
TGCGGCTGTGGGGTCTGGTTGTGGTCGATCCCGAACAGCGTGTCGAAGACATAGTATCCGTGGGTGATGGACACCTGCGTGGTGGTCCAGGACGGGTCGAGCACGGAGAGATCGGCGGTCGGCACATAGCGCAACAGCTTGTTGGTCCCGGCGCTGGGTTGCGCGATGGCGAAGCGCGAGGGCAGGGTGGCGACGGCCGCCGTCGCGGCGGTGGACTTCAGGAGCGTACGGCGCCGCATGGTTGGTTTCCCCCGGTTGGATTGGTTGGGGGCATTTATAGCAGAGCGGTGGCTTGATGCACGCGGGGTCGGCCACGACACCATCCGGCATTGCGTGCGACCGATCGGCGGCCTCGCCCTCACGGAACCGGCGGAGTCTCCATCCGCCCGGCCCGCCGCAACCGACGGAAACTCGCCGCCGACACCACCTCACACCCGGCCGGCAGCATCGACACATCGGTAACCCGGGCGCCGCGCGCATCCAGCCGACGCAGCCGAGGCAGCCCCGCCAGCGGCGACAGATCGCTCACCCGCGTATCGCCCAGGTCCAGGAATTCCAGCGCGGTCAGGCCCGCCAGCGGCGCGATATCCGCGACCTTGGTGCTGGCCAGCTCCAGGCTGCGCAGCCGCGTCAGACCCGCGATCGGCGTCAGGTCCACGACATCGGTGCCGCCCAGGTCCAACCGCTCCAACCCCAGCAGGCCGGCCAGAGGCGACAGGTCGCTGACGGGTGCGCCGGTCAGATACAGGCTCTCCAACCGGTGCAAGCCGGCCAGAGGCGACACGTCGGCCACCGGAGTCAGCGACAGGATCAGGCTGGTCAGCTCGGTCAGGTGCGCCAGCGCGCCGATCTCGACGATCCGCGTCAGCTTCAACGACAGCACCCGCAATCCGGCCAACTCGGCCAGAGGCGTCGCATCAGTGACCGGCGTGCGGTTCAGGAACAGCCCGCGCAACGACGTCAGCCGGATCAAACCCCGAAGATCGGTCAGCGGGATCCGTTCCAGCCGCAATTCGGCAATCGCCGGGATCCAGGCATCCGGGATCGCCTCCCCCGCCAGGATCAGGTCCTGGATCGCTTCCCGCGTCGGCCCCGCTGGCCCGGTATCCGTCATCCCAACGCTCCCAGCAATTCGTCCGCCGCCGCGCGGGCGGCTTCGGTGATGATTTCCCCGGCCAGCATGCGGGCGATTTCCTCCCGGCGCGCGATGGGTGACAGCAGGTCCACGGTGGTGGCGGCCCGATCGGCCGAGGCCGCCTTCGCCACCCGCAGATGCGCCGCCCCGCGTGCCGCGACCTGCGGACTATGCGTAACCACCAGCACCTGCACCCGCTCCGCCACCCGCGCCAGACGCTCGCCCACCGACGCGGCGGTGGCGCCGCCGATCCCGGAATCCACTTCGTCGAATACCATGGTCGGCACGGTCGAGCCGGCCGACAGCACCACCTTCATCGCCAGCATCAGCCGCGACAACTCCCCGCCGGAGGCGATCCGGGCCAGCGGTCCCGGCTCCTGACCCGGATTGGTGGCGATCAGGAACCGAATTGCGTCCATGCCGCCCACGCCCCAGGCGGTTTCCGGCAAGGCGGCGACCTCGGCGAAGAAGCGCGCCTTGTCCAGGCGCAGCGGCGGCAATTCCACCGCCACCACCGCCGCGAGGCGTTCGGCCGCGGTCCGGCGCGCCAGGCTGAGTGCCTCCGCCGCCGCGACATACCGCGCCCGGGTCTCTCGCGCCGCCAATTCCAGCCCGACCAGTTCGGCTTCGCCCGTTTCCAGGGTGGCCAGGCGAGCGGCCAATGTATCCAGCAGGATGGGCAATTCGCTCACCTGGACGGAATGCTTGCGGGCCGCCGCACGCAGCGCGAACAGCCGCTCCTCCGCCTGTTCCAGCAGCCGAGGGTCGACATCCGCCTCCGCCGCCAGCCGGGTCAGCAGGGTTTCCGCCTCGGCCAGGGCTTCTTCTGCCCGTTCCAGCGCCGCCATGGCCGGGCCGGCGGGGTTGGCGGCCTCGTCCTGCCCCGGCGGTACCAGCCGTTGCAGCGCGCGGGACGCCGAACGGAGCGCCGCGGCGGGTCCGGGGCTGCGGCGATCCCGGGAGGCCAGTTCCGCCAGCGCCGACGATATCGCCTCGGCCCGTCGTTCGCCCTGCTGCAGCCGCTGACGTTCGGCGGCGAGTTGGTCTTCCTCGCCATCCCGCGGCGATAGTTTCGCCAGTTCGTCGACCGCGTGGCGCAACCATTCCTCGTCGCGGCGCGCGGTTTCGATGGCGGCACGGGCGGATTCCAACCGGTCCAACGCCAGCCGCCAGCCTCGCCACGCTTCCGTCACCGTGCGGCGCAATTCTGGCTTCACGCCATAGGCGTCGAGGAACCCGGCATGGCTGGCGGGATCGGCCAGGCCCATCTGCTCGTGCTGGCCCTGCACTTCCACCAGCAGCGCACCGACCCGGCGCAGCATGCCGACACCGACGGGTTGGTCGTTGACGAACGCACGCGACCGACCATCGCGCGTCAGCATGCGCCGCAGCACGATCTCGCCCTCGGCATCCAGGCCCTGCTCGTGCAGCAGTTCCAGCGCGGGATGATCGGCGGTCGGTGAAAAACAGGCGGTGACCGAGGCGTGTTCGGCACCGCTTCGCACCAGTCCGGCTTCGGCGCGGGCGCCCAAAGCGAGGCCCAGACTGTCCAGGAGGATCGACTTGCCGGCCCCGGTCTCCCCGGTCAGCACCGTCAGGCCGGTCGCAAAGGACAGGTCCAGCCGTTCGATCAGAACGACGTCGCGGATCGACAGCGCGGTGAGCATTGTGCCCTCGCGCCCGTTCGGCTCAGAAAATCGAACGCCAGGCGCGGGTCAGCATGCCCGGGGAATCACCCGGGCGCGGCGCGCGAACCACGCCGTCGTCGACGAGTTGGGCATAGCTGTCTTCATACCACTCGCTGCCGGGGTAGTTGTGACCCAGCACGGCGGCGGCGGACCGCGCCTGATCTTTCAGGCCAAGTTGCAGGTAGATTTCGGTCAGCCGGTGGAGGGCTTCCGGGACATGGTTGGTGGTCTGGAAATCGTCAACCACACGCTGGAAGCGCCCGACAGCGGCCTGATACATGCGCTGGTTCTGATACCAGCGGCCGATTTCCATCTCCTTGCCGGCGAGATGGTCGCGGCAAAGGTCGATCTTCAGACGAGCATCGCGGGCGAAGGCGCTTTCGGGATAGCGGTTGATGACTTCCTGAAGCGCGTTCATCGCCTGTTCGGTGCCGCGCTGGTCGCGCTGGACGTCGGCGATCTGCTCGTAATAGCAGAGCGCCCGCAGATAATAGGCATAGGATATGTCCCGATGCGCCGGGTGCAACTGAATGAAGCGGTCCAGGGTCCCCAGGGCATCGGTGTATTTATTTTGTAGATACAGGGAATAGGCCTGCATGATCTGCGCGTTCACCGCCCAGGTCGAGTAGGGATAGTTCTGCTCCAGGGAGCTGAACTGATCGCCCGCGGCGGCGAACCGTCGGGCATTCAACGCGTCTAGGCCGTTGTTGTAGAGCACCTCGACTGGCGCGACGGGGCCGGTATCGGCGAGTTCCTCGTCCTTGGAACCGCATCCGGCGAGGATGGGGAACAACAGGACCAGCGCGCAAAATGCGGCCAGGGGCGGGCGGGCGAGGGTGCGAATCTGTTCCATTGAGGGGCTTATATCACGGGCGGCCGGGGCGGGAAGGGCGGGGCTTTGCCCCATCAGCGTTAGGATAAGCTTTTGGCGGAGAATATCCTTTGCCTGACCCGCCTCCTTCGCGATTCAGCAAGCCGGCGGCAGATCCGGCCCCGTGCGTTGATAAAGTCCGCCAGGGTGAACGTGTCAGGCACCAGAGC
>CAMBXJ010000428.1 GCA_945871455.1 Asaia bogorensis | reverse complement strand
GACGTGTTGAACGACGTTTTACTGACGGAGATCCCCTCCAGAATTATCCTCACGTCCGGGTATGGGGGCAGTATGCTTCTTCTGGGAGAAGCCTTGGCCCAGTTTCATCGACGAGGTCCGATAGACATTCTGCCCAAGCCCTTCCGACGGGAAGAATTGGTCGAACTGTTGACCAAGGCTTGAGCGGACTCCCCGGCTCGATGCGGACAGGCAAGCAATCGACATCAGCCCCGATCGTCAAGAACGCCATGGGCGGTCACGTCTGACGCGGCCTTTGCCCGTCCACCCGCTGTCGGGTTTGGCGGGGCCATGCGGTCGGTACAGTGGCCGATCCGCACCGGCAAGGCGACCTTTCGCAAGCGTTCGGGTACTGAAGTCAGACTGGATCCATCGCCGGCAGGATCGCTGGCCCCTGTATCCTAAGGCCGCCCGTGATGTAAAACCTGTTCACATGACATGGTCACGCAATCCCGAACCGCCTGGCGGAGAGCGCCGAGGCTATCATCACGGCAACCTGCGGGAGGCGCTGCTCGCGGCCGCGTTGAGTCTGATTGCCGAAAAAGGCCCGGCTGGCTTCACCATCGCGGAGGCCGCCCGCCTAGCCGGTGTCAGCCCCGCCGCGCCTTATCGGCATTTCCGCGACGCAGAAGCCCTGCTGGCGGAGGTGGCCTTGCGCGGGTTCGAGCGCTTCGAACTGGCTCTGTCCCGTGCCTGGAACAACGGCGCCGCCGATCCGGTGCGTGGTTTCGAGGCGCTGGGGCGCGCCTATCTGACCTTTGCCCGTCAGGAACCGGCCTATTACGCGGCAATGTTTGAAGCCAGGATCGACCGAGCCGGTTATCCGGCTCTGGAAGCGGCTGGCGACCGCGCTTTTGGCGTGCTGCGAGAGGCGGCCGAACGGTTGGCTTCGGGGTTGGCGCGGGACAGGCGGCCGCCTTCGCTGATGGTTGCCCTGCATGTGTGGGCCTTGGCGCATGGTATCGCCACACTGTTCGTTCGGCCCGATCCGTCCCGCCGCAAACTTCCGATGTCGGCGGAAGATCTGCTGGAGGCCGGGGTGCTGGTCTACCTGCAAAGTCTCGGGTTGGCGGGTGGGTCGGCGTTTGGGTCGCCACCGAGGCCATCCTAAATTTAAGCGACGGGCTCGCCGAAAATTCTTGACCCGCGCTTCGTGGCGCCCATATGTAAATGTATCTTACATTCACATGAGGCTCAAAATGACGGGCGCGGCAAACCGATATGGCGGCAATCCGGCCTGGGGGGCAGCGCCTCCCGGGGCCGGTCAGCCTCCACCTTGGGCACAGTCCCAGGGGGCGCAATCCCAGGGGGCACAATCCCAGGGGGCACAATCCCAGGCGGGGCAATCCCAAGGGGGGCAATTCCCGGGCTGGGGGCCGAACGGATGGGGAAGGTCCGGGTGGGCGACGAATGGCTGGGACGGATCGCGGGGCGGGCCGTTCGCGGTTGGCAAGGTGGGATCGATCGTGGCGATGGTCCTCGGTTTCATCCTGTTCTGGCCGGTCGGGCTGGCAATCTTGATCTACATGTTATGGAGCGGACGCATGGGATTTCTGGGACGCGGGCGACAGGAAAGCGCCTCTAACGGGATGGGGCAAGGGACAGGCTGCTCGTGGGGTGGCTGGCGGAATTGGGCCAGCGCGCCCGTCGCCCCGCAAGGCAGCGGCAACCGCGCCTTCGACGAGTATCGGGCCGAGACGTTGCGCCGGTTGGAGGAAGAGCAGCAGGAGTTCAGCGGTTTCCTCGACCGGTTACGCTTTGCCAAGGACAAGGCGGAATTCGACCAGTTCATGGCCGAGCGTCGCCAGCCGCCGAGCGGTCGGGTGACGGAACCGAACGGTCCGCCGGCTTCCTGATTGACGAAAGCATGTTGCTCCGGCGGCCCCTGGGCCGCCGGTATGCGCCGATCCGCCTACCATCGACCGATGGTTCGGATTATTCGTGTAACGTCCCGAACGCCTAGTCCGGCGGCTCACCTGGGATCGGGGTCTTGCTGAATCGGACGATCATGGCGGTGATCTCCCGCACCGCTGCGTCCGCATCGGTGCCGCTGGTCCCCTTGGCCACCAACGTCACGCCGTTGCCGCTGGGCCGATAGAACGGATAGCTGCCGATATCCAGCTCGGGAAAGCGCTTCTGGATCGCCTCCAGCCCCTCCGCCAACTGTCCTTCCGGCAGGCCGACGACATAGACCGATCGCGATTCGATCTTCTGTCCGCCGGTCAGCCGCGGTGCCAGCCACTCGAACATCGACTGCATGACGCGGGGCACGCCCGCCATCACGTAGACATTCTCCATCTGGAACCCTGGCGCCACCGACATCGCATTGTCGATCAGTTCGGCGCCCCGCGGCATCGTGCCCATGCGCTGACGAGCGGCGTTGAATTCGCCCGGCCTGTAGGATTTTTCCATGCGGGCGAAAGCGATCGGATGCGGTTCCCACGGCACCCCGAAGGCGGCGGCGATGCACTCGCTGGTGATGTCGTCATGGGTCGGGCCGATGCCGCCGGTGGTGAACACGTAGTCGAACTTCGCCCGCACCTCGTTCACCGTGCCGATGATCGTTTCCGGAACGTCCGGGATGACCCGGACCTCCCGCAGCGGGATGCCAAGCTCCCCCAGATGGGTGGCGAGGAAGCGGATATTGGCGTCCTGGGTTCGGCCGGACAGCACCTCGTTGCCGATCACCAGCAGGCAGGCGGTGGGGTTTTTCGCGGGCATGGACGGTCCCTCAGAGGAAATCGCGTAACAGCGGGATAAGCGGCTTGTCGGCGGGGGGCATTTCGTAGTCGCCCAGTTTGGCGGCGCGCACCCAGGCCAGGGTCTGGTTTTCCCGGGGAGTCGGCGTTCCCTTCCAGCGGCGGCAAAGGAACAACGGCATCAGCAGATGGAACCGGTCGTAGTCGTGGGAGGCAAAGGCAAACGGCGCCAGGCAGGCGGCGGCCACATCGATGCCGATCTCTTCCTTCAGTTCCCGGATCAGGGCCACCTCCGGCGTCTCGCCCGGATTGAGCTTGCCGCCGGGAAACTCCCACAGGCCGGCCATTTTCTTGCCCTCGGGTCGTCGTGCCAACAGCACGCGCCCGTCGATATCGACCAGGGCGCAGGCGGCGACGAGCAGCAGCGGTTTTGTGCCGGGTTCCACCTGGGTGACCTCCGGGTGGCCGAAAATATCGTCGCGCGTGGCCTCGAACAGCCAGATCGGGTGCTTGGCGCCGCGGGCGACCGAATGGCCGATGCCCTCGCCGGTCTGGCGGAAGCCAATTCGGCGCAGCACCGTGGCGGACGCCGGATTGTCGGTCGCCACATCGGCGGTGATGCGGTCCATGTCGAGGTTCGCCAGGGCCCAGCGCACGACACGCCCCGCCGCCTCGGTCGCCACGCCGTGGCCCCAGAAGCGGCGCCCGACCCAGTAGCCGATCCGCCCGACGCGGTTGGCGCGTTCCAGATGCAGGCTGACGACGCCGACCAGGACTTCCTGATCCCCTTCATGGCCGGTGATCGCCAGGTGCCAGGCGGTGCCATCGGCCAGTTCCCGCGCGGTGGACGCGATCCAATCGTCGGCCAGCGGGCGCGGATACGGAAAGGGCACCACGGCCAGGGTCCGGGTGACCTCCCAGTCGTTGATCAATCGGTGCAGCGATTCGGCGTCGGTGGGCAGCAGCGGACGCAGGATCAGGCGTTCGGTGGTGAGCGGCGCGAAGGCTTCCCGCGGCAGCAGGGCGTCCAGCAGCACGCCCGCCGGCTTGGCGGGCCGGCGCGGTCTGGCTTTGGGTGGGCGTGCGGGGCTCATGGGTGGGCAGGGTGGCTCAGCGGGGTGGGGGTTTGCAAGGGTACTGGCCGATTATCGGACG
>CAMBXJ010000427.1 GCA_945871455.1 Asaia bogorensis | reverse complement strand
ATCGGCCATGCCGCCAATGACCCGACCGCATCTCCCGGCATGCAAATGGGAGCACCGGTCAATCCCGCCGGCGCCCAGATCGCGCTGCGCAACGTCCTGCCGGATTTCAGCGATCTGGTTACCCAGGTGAAACCCGCGGTCGTTTCAATAACGACCAAGATCAAGGCCACCCCGGCGTCGGCCGAAGGGCCTCGGGCCGGCATGCAGGGACGCCAATCGCCCCATCCGGTCAACCAGATGGTCCCGCGGGAGGACAACAACCGGCCTCGCATGATGGAAGGCCGCGGCTCCGGCTTCATCATCGACGCCGACGGCACCATCGTTACCAACAGCCACGTGGTGAAGGACGGCGGCATTGTCACCATTACGCTGGATGACGGACGTGAATTGCCGGCCCGCGTCATCGGACGCGACGATCGCACCGACATCGCCGTCCTCAAAGTGTCCTCCCCCACCAGGCTGCCCTTCATCCAGCTCGGCAATTCCCGCGACGTGAAACCGGGCGAGTGGGTGGTCGCGATGGGCAATCCGTTCGGACTGGGTGGCACCGTGACCGCCGGCATCGTATCCGCGGTCAGCCGCGACATCGGCGCCGGTCCGTACGACCAGTTCATCCAGATCGACGCACCGATCAACCAGGGCAATTCCGGCGGCCCGCTGTTCACCCAGGATGGCAAGGTCATCGGCATGAACACCGCGATCCTGTCACCCTCCGGCGGATCGATCGGCATCGGGTTCGCCGTCCCGTCCGACATGATCCGCACTGTCGCGGCCCAGATCCAGCAAACCGGCCATGTGACCCGCGGCTATGTCGGGGTGGAAGCCCAGTCCATGAGCGCCGCCGTGGCGAAGGCCCTGAAGGTCGGGGAGAACACCGGCGTCCTGCTGGCAGCCGTGCAACCCAACGGCCCGGCGGCGAAGGCAGGGCTTCAACCGGGGGATGTGATCCAGTCCGTCAACGGGCAGAAAATCGGCTCCCCGCGCGACCTGGCACTGAACGTCGCCGGCCTGAAACCGAACGACGAAGCGCGTTTGCAGGTGGTGCGTGACGGCGCCACGCGAGAGATCGCGCTGAAGGTCGGCGAGATGCCGCGGGAGCGCGTCGCCAGCGTCGAACAACCAACCGAGCCAAAGGGCAACCAGCTCGGCCTTGCCCTCGGCCCGCTGTCTCCGGACCTGCGCGGCCAGCTCGACGTGCCCGACGGCACCGACGGCGCGGTGATCCGCCAGGTGCGTCCGGGTTCGCCCGCCGAACTGGCCGGGTTGCAGCCGGGCGACGTGATCCTGGCCGTCGGGAGCGAGAAAATCGGCTCTCCGTCCGAGGCGGTGAAGGCGCTGCGCAAGGCGCTCGACGGTGCGGACCGGGCCGTGGCGTTGCGCATCTTGCGGGATGGTCAGGCTGCCTTCGTGGGCGTGACCGTCGAGCCGACGAAGCAGGACGCCGGCTGATCCGGGGTGGGGAGGTCTTCGGACCTTCCCAAGCCTGCGCCCGGTTGACAGCAGCGGGCGCCAAGATCGTCTCCCCGGTCAGTGCCTTCCCGTCATGCCGGCGCAGGCCGGCATCCACGACTTTGCAGATTGCACCCAACAAAATCGTGGATGGCGGCCCTGCGGCCGCCATGACGAGAATGCACCGCCGGTGGGTCAGCGTTTCGACCTGTTGGCATCAGATTTCGACCGTACCCCGCATCACCGGCACGCAACTTCCCGCGACCGTCGCATACACCGGCCCTTCCGCCGTCTTCCGCCCCGCCGCCACGATCTCGCTGGGCCGGCCCATCTCGACGCCTTGCTGAATGGCATAGTGCAAATCGACGTTTTCGCCCGGTGCGAGCGAGGTCAACAAAGCCGCCAGCGCCGCATTCGCGCTCCCCGTTGCCGGATCTTCCCAGGTCCCGCCGAGGGGGGCGAACATGCGTGTGCGCAACCGCGTCGCATCCCCGTCGATCCGCGTATAGAGATGCAGCGCGAACCGGCCCTCCATCGTCGGATATGACAGCACCGCGGAACGGAACGCTGACGCATCCGGGCTGGCGCGCGACAAAGCCTCAAGGCTCACGACCTCGGCGATCACGAACGGCGTCCCGACCGAGGCCACCAAAGGCGTGTGCGCCTTCGTGGCGATATCACGCGGATCGAGCCCCGCGCAGGCGGCGGCGACCTCTGTCGGGATATCGATGTCGATCGACAGCGACCGTGGCGCGGCAATGCGGGCGCCGGTGATCATTTTGTCCGGACCACGCAGGATGTGCACGCGGACCAGACCGGCGATCTCCTCGAACGTGTAGTGTTCCGGTGGGTTGTCGTCGCGACAGGCCAGGACATAGCCGGTGCCGACATTGGGATGTCCGGCAAACGGCATTTCGTATTTTGGGGTGAAGATGCGCACCTTCGCGTGGTGCTGGGGATTGTCGGGCGGCAGAACGAACGTCGTCTCCGACAGGTTGAACTCCATGGCCAGAGCCTGCATGTCGGCGTCGCTCAGCCCCCGGGCGTCGGGGAACACGGCCAGCGGATTGCCGCCGAAGCGTTGTTCGGTGAAGACATCGACTGTAACGAACTCGTAGGTGGCCATTGGGATGCTCCGATACGGTGACCGGGCGCACCATGGCGCATCGTGGCGGCCAGCGCGACCCACCGTTTGATGTCGCTCTACGGCACGATTGCCCCACCGGCGTAGTCTCAACGTCATTGCCCGACTTGCTTCGGCAAGCCAGCCCGTGCCGTGGAAGCGTGGTTGCAGGTTCAAGCCCGGCTATGACCAGGAGGGCGCCGCGACAATCCTTGCCCCGGACCGCCCAGGTGCTCTATGTCGCGGCGCACATCGAATCGGCCTCGGATCCGCATAATGACCACGCCAAGCTTTCAGGACCTGATCCTACGCCTGCACGGCTTCTGGGCTCGTCACGGCTGCGTCATCCTGCAACCGTATGATGTGGAAATGGGTGCCGGCACGTTCCATCCGGCAACGACCCTGCGGGCCCTCGGCCCGAAGCCCTGGCGCGCCGCCTATGTGCAGCCCAGCCGGCGCCCGACCGATGGACGTTACGGCGAAAATCCGAACCGGTTGCAGCATTATTACCAATACCAGGTGATCATGAAGCCCAGCCCCGCCGACGCGCAGGAGTTGCTTCTGGCCTCCTACCGAGAGATCGGCCTGGACCCGCTGCGCCACGATTTCCGCTTCGTGGAGGACGATTGGGAAAGCCCGACCCTGGGCGCCTGGGGTCTCGGCTGGGAAGTGTGGTGTGATGGCATGGAAGTCGGCCAGTTCACCTATTTCCAGCAGGTCGGCGGCATCCCGGTCACGCATCCCAGCTTCGAGATGACCTATGGCCTGGAACGCCTGGCGATGTATGTCCAGGACAAGGAAAACGTCTACGACCTCGATTTCAATGGGGCCGAAGGCGACAAGCGCGTGACCTACGGCGACGTCTTCCTGCGCGCCGAACGCGAATACAGCGCCCATAATTTCGAGCACGCGGACACCGCGATGCTGTCCCGCCATTTCTCGGATGCCGAGAAAGAATGCGCCGCCCTGCTGGACCGAAATCTGGCGCTGCCCGCCTACGACCAGTGCATCAAGGCCAGCCATCTGTTCAACCTGCTGGACGCCCGCGGCGTGATCAGCGTGACCGAGCGCGCCAGCTATATCGGCCGGGTGCGCACTCTGGCGAAAGGCTGCTGCGAGACATGGGTGGCCGGCGAAGCCGCGTGATCGGGGTTTGATCAGCCTGCGGGCCAGGACCATGGCCAGAGCCTCCATTCGACGGCTGGTATGATCCCACGTGGACCTGGAAGCCGCGAACAGAGATGACTTTCGACCCACGGCCTCGTATTCTACCGTCATCGCGTTTCATTCTACCAGGACG
>CAMBXJ010000426.1 GCA_945871455.1 Asaia bogorensis | reverse complement strand
GACGGGGTGGCACCGGTCGGAGAGTCAATCTTTCCGCCGGTTGGTATGAGGGGCGTCGAGCCGCGATATCGCCGGACCTCATATCGTTGACTTTCGGTGCCGGCGCACTCATAAGCCCGTGATCCGGGTTACCCGGTCCCCGCGACAGGCGGGGGCTACGCCGCTCCGCGAAGGTTCGCGCAGCGGCGTGTTCGTCGTTGCATCGTGCATGAGCGCGGTGTTGGTCTATAGCTAAGGGGTCGCTCGCGTGTTCGAATCGCTCTCGGACAAGCTATCAGGGGTCTTTGACGGGCTGCGTCGCCGCGGCGCGCTGCACGAGACCGATGTGACGGAAGCCCTGCGGGAGGTTCGCCTCGCGTTGTTGGATGCCGACGTCGCCCTGCCGGTGGTGCGCGACTTCATCGCCAAGGTCCGCGAACGCGCGATCGGCGCGGAGGTCATGGACTCGGTCAGCCCGGGCCAGCAGGTTGTGAAGATCGTCAACGACGTGATGATCGAGCAGTTGGGCGGTGAAGGCGCGGTCGCGATCAACCTGAACGCCGCGCCGCCCGTCCCCATTCTGATGGTCGGCCTGCAAGGTTCCGGCAAGACCACGACATCGGGCAAGCTGGCGCGCCGGTTCCGGGAGCGGTTGCGCAAGAAGGTGCTGCTGGCCAGCCTGGACACCCAGCGCCCGGCCGCGCAATTGCAGTTGGCGCAGTTGGCGGTACAGGCCTCGGTCCCCAGCCTGACCATCGTCGCCGGCGAAACCCCCGTCCAGATCGCCCACCGCGCGATGGATACCGCTCGGCGGGAAGGCTACGACATCGTCATCCTGGACACCGCCGGTCGGTTGTCCATCGACGAAGCCCTGATGGACGAAGTGCGCCAAGTCAGGGAGGCGACCAATCCCGCCGAAACCCTGCTCTTCGTCGATGCCATGACCGGTCAGGACGCGGTGAACACCGCCAAGGCGTTCAACGACGCGCTGGGCATCACCGGGATCGTCATGACCCGGATGGATGGCGACGCCCGCGGTGGCGCGGCCCTGTCGATGCGCGCGATCACCGGCGCCCCGATCAAGCTGGTCGGCGTTGGCGAAAAGCAGGACGCGCTGGAGGATTTCCACCCCGAACGTGTCGCCGGCCGCATCCTGGGCATGGGCGACATTGTCGGCCTGGTGGAAAAAGCCTCTGAAACCATCGACCAGGAAGAAGCCGAACGGCTGGCTGCCCGGATGATGAAGGGCAAATTCGACCTGGAGGATTTCGGCCAGCAGCTAAAGCAGATCGCCAAGATGGGCAGCCTGTCCGGCCTGATCGGCATGCTGCCGGGTGCTGGCAAGCTGAAGGCGCAGCTCGAAGGCGCCGACGTCGATGGCAAGATACTGAAGCGTCAGGCGGCGATTATTTCGTCCATGACGATGAAGGAACGGCGCAATCCCGACATCATCAAGGCCAGCCGCAAGAAGCGGATCGCCGCCGGCTCCGGCACCCAGGTGCAGGAGGTCAATCGGCTGCTGAAGCAGTTCGATGACATGAGTGGGATGATGAAGAAGATGAACAAGCTGGGGCAGAAAGGCCTGATGCGTCACGGCCTGGGCGCCCTGATGCCGAAGGGCATACAGCAAAAACAACGACCATTCTGAAGGAGTTACCGATTCATGGGTCTCAAGATCCGTCTTGCCCGCGCGGGCGCGAAGAAGCGTCCGTACTACCACATCGTGATCGCCGACAGCCGCAGCCCGCGCGACGGCCGCTTCATTGAGCGGGTTGGCAGCTACAACCCGATGCTGCCGGCCGAACATGCCGACCGCGTCCGCCTGCAAGGGGAGCGTCTGACCCATTGGCTGAGCCAGGGTGCGGTGGCGACCGAGCGGGTGGCGAAGTTCCTCGGCCATGCCGGGCTGGCGCCGATGCCGGTCTGGAACGAGCAGCCCGTGCAGTCCGCGCCGAAGAAGAAGGCGCAGGAGCGCGCCAAGGCGGCTGCCGCCGCGGCGGCTGGCTGAGGCAGATTTGCTGGACTCCCAAATCCTGCTGGGCGTGATCGGACGCGCGCATGGCGTGCGCGGCCTGGTGCGTGTGACGAGCCACACCGCCGATGCCGCCGACCTGACGTCATACGGTCCGCTGACCGATGCGAAAGGGCGGCGCTTTCTGTTGCGCTGGCGGGGCGAGGGGATTGCGGAGGTTTCCGAACTGCTGGACGGCGGCGCGGTGAAGGTCACCGACCGGACCGTTGCCGAGGGCCTGACCAACACGCGCCTGTTCATCGATCGCGCGCAATTGCCGCCGGTCGAGGATGAGGACGAGTTCTACCTGTCGGACCTGATCGGCCTGCTGGCGTTCTCGCCTGATGGCGCGAAGCTGGGGCGTGTCGCGGTCGTGCACGACTACGGCGCCGGGACCAGTCTTGAAGTCGAACGTCCCGTTGGCCCGGTGTTGATCGTGCCGTTCACCAAGGCCTGCGTGCCCGAGGTTGATATGGTGTCCGGACGGGTGGTCATCGTCTCGCCGGAGGTTCTGGACGCCGATCCGGCGGCAACGACCGGAGATCCGGACCGCGCGCATGCGGACCGATCGGACGAAGGGGCCGCGGCATGACCCACGGCATCACCTGGCGCGCGTCTGTCCTGACCCTGTTTCCGGACATGTTTCCAGGGCCGCTGGGTGGCTCCCTCGCCGGAAAGGCGTTGGAAGCCGAGCGGTGGGCGTTGGATGTGACGGATATTCGAGACTTCGCGTCCGATCGGCATCGGACCGTGGACGACATGCCGTTTGGCGGCGGCGCGGGCATGGTGTTGCGGGCGGATGTGGTCGATGCGGCGGTGACGTCGGTTGCCGATGGGCGGCCTCTGATCTGTCTGACACCGCGCGGCAAGCCGTTTGTGCAGGACGATGTGCGCCGCCTTGCTGATGGTCCAGGCGTGATCATGGTTTGCGGCCGTTACGAAGGCATCGACCAGCGGGTGATCGAGGCGCATGGCATGCGGGAACTCAGCCTGGGGGATTTTGTCCTGTCGGGCGGGGAGCTTGCGGCGATGGTGATGATCGATGCCGTGGTGCGGCTGTTGCCCGGGGTGATGGGGGCCGCCGACAGCGCCACGGAGGAAAGTTTCGCCGACGGACTGCTGGAATATCCGCACTACACGCGCCCGGCCGAATGGCGGGATCGGCGGGTGCCGGATGTGTTGCTGTCCGGGCATCATGCCGCGATTGCTGCCTGGCGCCGGCGGCAATCCGAACAAATCACGCAAGAACGGCGGCCCGATTTGTGGGCCGCTCATGTTTCAACCCATCGAACGGCTGTGGTTGGCGGTTCCGCCGCCCTGCCGTCAAACCCATAGAGTCAGAGGATAGCCGACCATGAACATCATCCAGCAGTTTGAAGCCGAGCAGATGGCGCGGTTGAGCGAGGCGCGGGCGGTGCCGGTGTTTGCGCCAGGGGATACAGTGCGGGTGGCGGTGAAGGTGGTCGAAGGTGAGCGCAGCCGCACCCAGGCGTTTGAAGGCGTTTGTATTGCGCGATCCAACAAGGGGCTGAACAGCAACTTCACCGTGCGCAAGATCAGCTATGGCGAAGGGGTGGAGCGCGTGTTTCCGCTGTATGCGCCGACGATCGCGGAGATCACCGTGGTGCGTCGCGGCGATGTTCGGCGCGCGAAGCTGTATTACCTGCGTGGACGCCGCGGCAAGTCGGCGCGCATCGCCGAGAAGGCGCGTGCGACTGTGGTTGAGACGGCGGCGGGGTAAGAAGGGCGGGGCTTCCGCCCCGGACCCCGACCAGGGCTCTGCCCTGGACCCGCCAAAGGCGCCGGCCTTTGGAATGCGATTCTTTTGGTGCGTTTGAGGATACGGCCCTACACGGACGGCGATAGCTCCGTGTAGGGCCGT
>CAMBXJ010000425.1 GCA_945871455.1 Asaia bogorensis | reverse complement strand
GTCAAGTTCGCCATTGGTGGCATCTGGTATGCCCCGCCCGTGTTCGGGACGCGCTGGCAGGCACTGACCAACCAGACGCCGGAGATCGTCAAGGCACGCATGGGCCAGGCGATGACCACCGACCTGGTCATGAGTTTCATCACCGCTGTCGTCCTGGCGCATGCCATGCAAGCCACCGGTTGGCGCGGATGGCAAGCCGGCGCCGAACTTGGGTGCCTCGCCTGGCTGGGCTTTATCGCCCCCACCCTGCGCGCGGCCTACGCCTATGAGGGGCGGTCCCTGACCCTTTATGCCATCAATGCCGGGTATCTGCTGGTTTCGTTGGCGGTTATGGGGGCGATCATCGGCGCCTGGTAAGGCGCCGGAGACCTCGCCGTCGCCGGTCAGGACAGGATGTCGTCGATTTCCGCTTCCGAGCATCCGGCCTCCCGCAGGATCTCCCGCGAGTGCTCTCCGAGGGTCGGCCATAACCGGCGCACGCTTGGGGGCGATTTCGAAAACTGGGCCGGGATCGCCGTCACCACCACCTTGCCTTCCACCGGATGTTCCGCCCGCTGGAAGAAGTCCGTTTCCTTCAGGTATTCATCCTCGAACAGGTCCTCCAGCCGGTTTGCCGGGCCGCAGGGGATGTCGGCGGGGCGTAATTCGGCCAGCCACTCGGCGGTGGTGCGCTTTTTCATCCCCTCCGTCAGCGTCGCATACAGCGCATCCACGTTGTCGGATCGGGCTGGGAGGCTGTCGAAACGCGGGTCCTTGATCAGGTGGCCAACCCCCATCGAATCGAACAGCTTCGACCATTGCGCGTTGCTGACGGCGATCACGCTGATATAGCCGTCCTTGGTCTGATACGGCCGCCGATGCGGGGTCAGCATGCGCGGGTAGCCCATGCCCTTCTCCGGTTCGTCCAGGCTGCCGTTCCACAGATGCTCGATCAGGGCGAAGGACAGGATGGTTTCCATCATCGGCAGATGCACTTCCTGGCCCTGGCCGGTGCGTTCGCGGTGGAACAGCGCCATGCCGATCATCGATGCCAGGGTGGACCCGGTCAGCTTGTCCACCACCACGGTCGGGAAATACCGCGGCGCGCCATCCGGGCCGGCATTCAGCGCGGAAATCCCGGACAGGCCCTGGATCAGGTCGTCATAGGCGGGAAAGTCCCGCATCGAGCTGTCCTTGCGAAATCCGCCGGCCGAGGCATAGACGAGACGCGGATTGCGTCTGGACAGGGTCTCGTAGTCCAGGCCCAGGCGTTTGGCGGGACCGGCGCGCATGTTGTGGACGAACACGTCGGCGCCCTCGACCAGTTTCATCAGGGCCTCTCGCGCGGCCGGCTTCTTCAGATCGACCGACAGGCTGCGCTTGTTGCGGTTCAGGGTGGCGAAGTAGCTGGCCATGCCGGGCGTTCGGCTGGGACCGATGAAGCGGGTGGCGTCGCCCTCGATCGTTTCCACCTTGATGACATCGGCTCCCATGTCGCCCAGAACCTGGGATGCGAAGGGGCCGAGCACGACGGTCGTGACGTCGATGACTCGGATGCCGGCGAGGGGGCCCCCGTTGGACTTGGGGTTGGGCGTCGGGTTGGGTGTGGGCTCGGGGGTCATGGAGGTCTCCGCGTTTGCGTGCAGAGTTGCCCTGGTCGGATGGCTTGGCAATCGGGGATTGGCATCGGTGGCGGTTCGTGAAAGCCTGCGCGCATGGCAAAGCTGATCCTGACGGGTGACGTCAACCTGATGAACGTCACCGATCCCGCCGTCCCGTTCGCGCGGGTGCGGGAGGAATTTTGTGCGGCGGACCTGGTGTTTTCCAACCTGGAATGCTGCCTTTACACGCCCCCGGGCGGGCATTCTTTCCACAACGAGGGATTTTTTGCCGATCCGGCGGTGGCGTCCGACGCGCTGCGAGGGGCGGCGATCGGGGCGGTGGGGATCGCCAACAACGTCAATTATGGAGAGGCCGCGATTCTGGCCTCGATCGCCGCGCTGGACGCGGCGGAGATTCCGCATACCGGTGCCGGGGCGGATCTGGCGGCGGCCGCGGCGCCAGTGGTGGTGGACCGGGCCGGGCTGCGCTTCGGGTTCCTGCAACGCAGTTCGGTGTATTGGCCGACCAACCATGAGGCCGGACCCCATGATGCCGGGATCGCGGTCATCCGCGGACATACGGCCTATCAGGTGCCGATGCACAAGGTACGTCCGGAAATCCCGCCGATGAACCGCCCGGGGATTCCTCCGGTGATCGTGACCTGGGCCGATCCGGATTATTTGCGTGCCTTTGCCGCCGATGTGGTGGCGTTGCGGGCGCGGGCGGATGTCGTGGTCGCGTCCTGCCACTGGGGATTGGGCAAGGACGAACTGCAATATATGCGCGATATCGGACGCGCCGCGATCGACGCCGGGGCGGATATCGTTGTCGGGCACGGGCCGCATTACTCGCTGGCGGTCGAGGTCTATCGCGGCCGGCCGATCTTCTATGGGGTGGGGAGTTTTTCATTCCACACCGGCCATGGCGGCCGAACGCATGGGGATTGGGTGGGCATGATGGTGCGCGCGACCGTCGACAAGACCGGGGTGCGCGATGTCGGCTTCCAGTTCGTGCGCCATAACGCGGCGAATGAAACCGTGCTGTGTCGTCTGGCCGACGAGGCGTCAGAACTGGCGGATATCCGGGCGCGCAGTGCGGCCTATGGCACGGTGCTGGAAGCGGATGGGGACTCGGTGCGGGTGGTGTTGCAGGCGAAGTCGATATAACAGATCCGATATAGCAATAAAATGGATCGAGTCCGCATGTTGTTGAAGTCGAAATGGGCATCGTTGCTGAATGAAAGGCTGTGGCCGCCACGGCCGAGCTGTGGGAGGTAGACGACGTCGGGGTGGTCTTCAAAGTATTTATCGAGGTCCCGGAACTGTTCGAACCGCGCGAATGGTGTCTTCATCAAATACTTATAAATGAAGCTCCATTTAGTATGTTCGGCCAGGTTGGAATCGAACAACCTTACTTTTCTGAACGGAAAATCGGCCGCCAGTTCCAGGAAATACATCCCGCCGATCAGAGAGATCAGCTCAAATTCCATGCTCTGTTCGACCAGACCCTGCAATTGCTGGAACGCTGGCCGCTGAATTGGACCCAGGCCGCCGTCGCTGGTGCCGATGAACACGGACGAGATCGAAAGCGGGTTCGTATTCCATTTGAAGGCGTTGCCGATCCGCGACTCGAACGACAACGGCGAGGGCTCCTTCGGGGGGCGGCGGGGGAGTTGCGCCTTGCCTCCGGTATCCTGCAAGCGGATGTGAACGGGGATGGTGCGGCGGATATGGAGATCGTACTGACCGGCGTCTCCGCTTTGGGGCAGGGGTCTGTCCTGCTGTAGCGCAAGCGCGGGCCTGTTGCCTTGACGGCGGTCGCGCCCACGGCCTAACAAACCTCGTCCAAGGTCCGGCTCCGTCGGACCCGCCATATCCCCGATGATGGGGGAATGGGTCAATTACAGTCCGTCATCCGCAATGGCGCCAAGGGGATCGCCGTCCGGCCCATCCTATCCGAGGATCCCCCATCGTTAAACCGGGCGAGATCACCTGCGATCGGGCAGCCCTGGACCCCGCCGATCTGATGGCGACACGGTGCGGAGCCGGGGCGGATCAGCCGCCGGCGCCGTAACGCCAGTCCGCCTGGGTCATCTCGATCGGCGGCAATGCGCGGGTCGGGGCGTTTCGCCGCAGGACATCTTCCAGTTTGCTGGTGACGTCGATCAGGTCGAGTCCTAACCATTGACCGACGGGCGTCTCCTTCTCGTCCTTGCCGGACCGGGTCCGGAAACGACGATGAAGTTGGTGCATCGGTCACGGGTTAGTCGCATTGCTATTACTCCGCAAACCCCGTCGGCTCCCGCCTCGGCGCGGCGTTCAGTTCGTG
>CAMBXJ010000424.1 GCA_945871455.1 Asaia bogorensis | reverse complement strand
GCCGGTTACCCGTGGTGCCACTTCTTCCAGGACCCGGCGTCCGGCCGCTCCAGCCCCAGGTTCTGGCGCAACGTCGTGCCGGCGTAATCCTTGTGCATCAACCCGCGACGTTGCAGTTCGGGCACCACCAGGGTGCTGAATTCCTCATATCCGCCCGGCACATAGCCGGCGGCGACCACGAACCCGTCGCAGGCGCGGGTAGCGAACCATTCCTCCATCCCATCGGCGACGTCTTTCACGCTGCCGACGAAGCGGGGGTGGTCGTGGAACGTGCCGCGATGGGTGATGTTGATGAAGTCGCGCGGGGTCGGCGGGCGGTTGCCGAGTTCGCGACGGATGCGGTCGCGCATGCCTTGCACGCCGGTCCAACTGTCGATTTCTTCCTGGGTGAAGGGCTTGTCGATCGGTTGCTTGGCGAAGTCGAAGTTCAGCACTTCGGACAAAAGGGCGAGGCTGTCGATTTCCTTGGGCAGGCTGTCGATCAGCGCCACCTTGTCCTCGGCCTCCGCGCGGGTTTCGGCCACCACGGGATAGACGCCGGCGCAGACGAACACTTTCTCCGGGTCGCGATCGACGGCGGCGACCATGGTCTTGAATTCCGCGTAGTCGCGCTGCGCCTGCTCCAGGCCGTGGTAGTTCACGAAGACGCATTCCGACCACCGCGCGGCGAATTTCTTGCCGCGCCCGCTCTGGCCGGCCTGGATGATGACGGGATGGCCCTGCTTCGACCGCGGCACCGTGAACGGCCCGCGCGAGTAGAAGAACTCCCCCCGGTGATCCAGGCGGTGGACCTTGTCAGGATGTGCGAACAGGCCGGTTTCCTTGTCGGCGACGATGGCGCCGTCTTCCCACGTGGCCCAGTGGCCCATGACGACTTCCATCAGTTCGTCGGCACGGTCGTAGCGACGGTCGTGGTCCTTGTGCGATTCCTGGCCCATGTTGCGGGCCTCGCCATCGTTCATCGAGGTGACGACGTTCCAGGCAACGCGCCCCTCCGTCATCAGGTCGAGCGTGGCAAAGATGCGCGCGATCTGGAACGGTTCGAAATAGGTGGTGGAAAAGGTGGAGCCGAGACCGAGTTTCTCGGTCGCCATGCCCATGACGGTCAGGATGGTGACGGGGTCCATCTTTACGCAGCGGATGCCGTTGGCGACGGTGGGGCCGTGGTCGCCGCCGAACAGGTCGGGCATCGCCAGGCGATCGTCGAAGAACCCCAGATGGAATTTCCCCGCCTCCAGCGCTCGGCCGATGCGGCGGTAATATTCCGCGCTGGTGAAATCTTGGGCGGCTTCCGGGTGGCGCCAGGATCCCACGAAGTTGGTGCAATTCTGGGCCTGTAGGAAACCCACCAGGGTCATCTGCCGCATTGTTCAAATCCCTTCGTCCGTTGGCCGAAGACTACAGGGGGATAACGGATGCGTGAAGGGCGGCGGGGCATCCCGGCGGGTCGATGTTGCCGAACGGGCAGTTTGGTCGCTATGGTCCCTTCGGGACGGCCAAGGTGGCTGTTCATCGGGGCAATTCCGGATCAACAAGAGAACGGCGCGACCGCCGCCCAGGCCGACCAAACAAGCGCGCCGGCGAACGGGGGACACCATGCGTATCACTCGATCCGTCCTGGCTGGGCTCGGCCTTGCCTGTCTTGCCGCCACGCCCGCCCTGGCCCAGGGACACGGCATCGCCCGGCTCGGCACGGTGGAATTCAAGGTGACCTGCGCGCCCGCCGCGCAGACGCAGTTACATACCGCGATGGCGCTGTACCACTCGTTCGCCTGGCCGCAGGCGATCGCCGCGTTCAAGGGCATCGCCGCCGCCGACCCGGCCTGCGGCATGGCGCACTGGGGCCTGGCGATGGCGCTGCTGGACAACCCGTTCGCGCTGCCCTCCGGCATGACGGCGCAGCGGCTGGACGACATCGCGGCGGCGCTTGATGCGGCTCGCCGCGCCGGGCTGGGCAGCGAGCGCGAGCGTGGCTATGTCGCGGCCCTCACAGAATTTGTGCGTGATCACGCCGCCCGGCCGCACGCCCAGCGTATGCAGGCGTTCGACGAAGCCATGGCGTCCCTGGCCCGCCGCCATCCTGACGACATGGAGGCGGCGATTCTGTCAGCGCTGGTCACATCGGCTAACTTCAATCCCACCGACAAGGCGTACAGCAACCAGCTGCGCGCCGCTGCGGTGCTGGAGCCGCTGTTCAAGGCCCACCCCAACCATCCCGGCGTGGCGCATTACCTGATCCATAGCTACGACTATCCGGCGATCGCCGAGAAAGGGCTGCCGGCGGCGCGCGCCTATGCGGCGATCGCCCCGGACGCGGCGCATGCGCTGCATATGCCGTCGCACATCTTTACCCGGGTCGGCCAGTGGAAGGCCTCGATCACGGCCAACCGCGAGTCCGCCCGGGTCGCCGGCGTTGTTAGCATCAACGGTCTGCACGCTGCCGATTATGTGGTGTATGCGCATCTCCAGCTCGCCCAGGACAAAGCCGCGGTGCTGGCGTTGCAGCAGACCCTCGGCAACCCGGTCGATAATTTCGCCGCGGCCTACGCTTATGCCGCGATGCCGGCCCGCATCGCGCTAGAAACTGGCGACTGGAATGCCGCCGCTACCCTGCCGCTCACGCCCGCGGGCTATCCGTGGGCCAAGTATCCACAGGCCGAGGCGGTCAACGCCTTTGCCCGCGGGGTCGGTGCGGCGCGGGCCGGCGACGGGGCGTCGGCCCGGGTGCAGCAGGTCCGGCTGATCGCGCTGCGCGATGCGGCCATCGCGGCGAAGCTCGGCTACTGGGCGGACCAGGCGGACATCCAGGCCGCCCTGGTCGGCGCGCTCGCACTGTGCGCCGACGGCAAGACCGCAGATGGCGTGGCCGCGCTCAAGGCGGCGGCGGCGCGGGAGGACGCCACCGAGAAGCATGTCGTATCGCCCGGCCCGCTGGTCCCCGCGCGCGAGTTGCTGGCCGAGATCCTGCTCGCCCAGGGCCGCCAAGGCGAGGCGTTGGCCGAATACCAGGCGGTGCTGGCCAAGGAACCGAACCGCTACCGCGCGGTGGCCGGCGCCATGGTGGCGGCGCGCGATGCCGGTGACGCGGACAAGGCCCGTGGCATGGCTCGCGAACTGACGAAACTCGCCGATGAGCCCGACGTCGAGCGGACCAGCCTGCGCGAGGCCCGCCGGCTCGCCGGCGGCTGATCGGTCGCGGCGGCACCGTCCCGACAGGGGGAGGGTGCCGCATCGCCCAGGGTCCGCGCAGGCTTCCCATGAATTGGCGTCAGGGTTTGATGCGAAGCAAGTAATGTCAACTCAATCTCATTGCTGGAAAGCTTCTCCTTGGTCCTGTGACCAGTCGCCATAAGGCGACGATCCTCCCAGGAATTCTATGCCGACGCACACGGCGGCGGGGCTGGGGGACACAGGCGGGAACGCCGCGTCCAGCGACGACCCTATCGGCGATCGACCCGATTACCCGGCACCGGACGCTTTCCGGCAGACGCGGCAAAGGGGACGCCGCAAAGGCGAAACCGCGCGAGGACGCGTGGTGGCAACCGCCCCACGCGCTTATGGCACTCAATAAATCGTGGTGCGCAAACGCTCCGGATACTCCCGGTCGTATTGTTCCCCGCCCACCTTTCCTTCCGTGATATCCGCCAGAATCGTCCCCGTGCTCGGCAGCGCCTTACGGTCCAGGTGCATCGCCGGGTTCCACAATTCCGACCGGATCAACGCTTTCGAGCACTGGAAATAAACCCGGTCCGCTTCGACCAGGATCACCGACCGGGGCAGGGTGCCACGAAATTCAAACCGACCCAGCAGATCCGGCGCGACGCTGATCCGCGCGCGTCCATTGATGCGCAAGGTCTCGCCCACCCCAGGGATCAGGAACAGCAAGGCCACGCGCGGATCGCGGACGATGTTGCGCAGGCTGTCGGCGCGA
>CAMBXJ010000423.1 GCA_945871455.1 Asaia bogorensis | reverse complement strand
GACCGCACCACCCGGCAGACGCCCGGATGGGATCACGTCGGACACCTGGAAACCCAGCACGTCGGTGTAGAAGCGCGCCGAGCGTTCGAGATCCTGAACATAGAGCGCGACATGGCCGATCTTGCCGATACGGAACGGCAATCCGGCCGGCCGGCCCATGGCAGCGATCGTCTCCGGGTTCATGGCGATCCTCCTGGTTCTGGGGGGCAGGGAGCAATCCCCTCCCCCTTGGCGTCCCGCCAGATCAGCGGTCCAGCCAAACATCCGCAAATCCGTAGCCGTTATAGGGGCTGTTGGCCATCGGTGTGTAGCCCTTCAAGTCCGGCGTCCAGCCTGGTGCCGCCACGCAGCAGACGCCCATGGCAGCCCTCTGAAACGGTGCATTATGGTTCCGGACAGACACTCGCGCTGATGATTGTCGGCGCTTCAGGATCAGGACGCCGCCAGGTCCCCCCATGCGAGGACGCATCGTTCCGCGGCACATCCAGGCAAAACATCTCCAAGTTGTTGAACAGGCTCGTGAACGGCAGGTTCGTCGCGAAGGTCCCTTCCTCATCAATCGATGCAGAAGCAGGATTGTCGCGCTGGTGGATGCGCGCCATGCCATCGTTCATGAGCGCCCGCGCCAGTTCCGCGGCACCCCCGATCGCGGCGATGGCGATCGCGGCGATGGCGACCCGCGAGCCGGTCCATCGGACCTCTGACAATCGTCCGAATTCTCGGTGTGCCGAGCGGTTCTATGCCGCTACATAGGGGAGATTGGCTCGCACCGGGCGTCCGGGCCTGTTAATCTGTTCGTGATCAATCGGGACGGAGAAGACGCCATGGACGGACTGGTCGATATTCGGGTCAGCACAAGCGTGCGGGAACGCCATCGCATTCGTTCCGGTGCCTTCAGCGGTCCCACGGCGGGACTGGCGCCCGGCAATGTCCAGGCCAACCTGGTGATCCTGCCACGCGAACTGGCCTACGATTTTCTGCGCTTCGCCCAGGCGAACCCCCGTCCCTGCCCGGTGCTCGCGGTGTCGGAAACCGGCGATCCGCGCTTTCCGGCCCTTGGCGCCGACCTGGACATGCGCACCGACCTGCCGCTTTACCGCGTCTGGCGGAATGGCGAACTGGTGGAAGAACCGACCGATATCAGCCATGTCTGGCGCGATGACCTGGTCGGCTTCGCCATCGGTTGCTCGTTTTCCTTCGAGGAAGCCTTGGTGGAAGATGGCATCGAGGTGCGCCACATCGCCTGCAACACCAACGTGCCGATGTATCGCACGAATATTCCCTGCGTATCGGCGGGCGTATTTCACGGCCCGCTGGTGGTTTCGATGCGACCGATGAAGCCGGCGGATGCGATCCGCGCCGTGCAGATCACCTCCCGCTTCCCATCGGTGCATGGTGCGCCGGTGCATCTGGGCATGCCGGCCTCGATCGGGATCGCCGATATCGCCAAACCCGATTACGGCGATCCGGTCCCGATCGGCGCCGATGAACTGCCGGTGTTCTGGGCCTGCGGCGTCACGCCCCAGGCCGTGATCGCGCAGGTGAAACCGGAATTCTGCATCACCCATGCGCCGGGCTGCATGCTGATCACCGACCTGCGGAACACCCAACTCGCGGCACTGTAGGCCGCGGTTGGGCCTCGGTCCCGCACTGATCTTGCGTTGAACGCGGGCATGCAAGCGACGTCGCCCGCGCGGGACCTGATCGACCGGATCGAGGCGCTGATCCACGAAGATGTTGGCCGCAATGTTGGCCCGCTGTTCGCGGCCGCCATCGGCGGTCTGTGGCGTTCGGCGCATGCCTTGACAACCGACCCCGCCCCCCGTGTCGGCCTCCTGACCGGCTTCTACATCCCGCTCGCCACCCCCCCGGCCGCCGAGACGGATGGGCCGATCGGCGCGGCGCTGTTGGCCGCCGGGCTATGGCGCGCCGGTGTGCCGGTGCGTATGATGACGGATCAACCATGCCAGAGCGGGTGTGACGCGGCCCTGCGCGGGGCGGGATTGGGCGATCTTCCGCTCGACATCGTGAACCTGAACGCCCCGCTTGAACCGACGACCGAGACCTGGCGGAACGCCGGCATCACCTGGGCCATGGCGATCGAGCGCTGCGGCCGGACCCAAAGCGGGCCGCCCCGCAACATGCGCGGTGTCGATATCGGCGCACATACAGCGGCCTTGGACGACCTGTTCCTGGCCGGCCCCTGGGACACCATCGCGATCGGCGATGGCGGCAACGAGATCGGCACGGGCACCCTGCCCCGCGCCCTGATGGCGCGCCATGTCGCACATGGGGAACTGATTGCCTGCGTGACGCCGGCCAACCATCTGATCATGGCGGGCGTGTCGCATTGGGGCTGCTACGCGATGCTGGCCGCGCTGGCCGTTCTGCGCCCGGATTGGCGGGAGGCGATGCTGAGTTGCCTCGATCCCGCGCTGGATCACCGGATCATGCGGACGATGATGACGGAAGGCCCGGCGGTGGACGGCGTGTCGCAACGCCAGGAGCCAACCATCGATACGATCGACATGGCGACGCACCATCGCAAACTGGCCGCGATCCGACAGATCGCGACGGGTGGGTAATTCCAACCGGCCGAAACGATGACCCATTGGTGGCCGCTGTCATTGCGAGCGCAGCGAAGTAATCCAGGGGCCAGGTACTATCGATCCTGTTGGTTGCCCTGGATTGCTTCGCCGCGCTCGCAATGACAGCAGCCACCCATCGGTCAATGGTTCCGCCGGTCGGTAGCAGACCGTTTCGTGCATGATATCGCGGCGGCCGACACATTGGGACGAAGCGGCTGGACAGTGCTCGGCGTCGCCGATGAGGCGCGGTTACCGTCCCCTGCCGTAGCGGGTGGAGCCGCAAGCGGTAGCGAACACTGATTCGCGAAATCAACCAAGTGGAACACGAGTGCGCCCCATCTCGGTCATAAGACCACTCTGCGTATATTCCGAGTCTATCGAAAAACAGAGGAAGCGTAGAAAAGAACGATGGTCAATCTACCTGAACCTGGCTCCAGACCCCGCAGTCGGCGTTGCCGTTCCTCCGCATGCGGATGACCACTCGACCGTCACTTTGTATCGGCATAGGACAATATCCATGAACAAATCGCTGTTTTCGATCGTCACGGGCACGTTGCTTCTTGCAAGTGTCGGGATGGCATCCGCGCAGACGACAACGACGACCAACACGACCTGGTCCGCCGATCAAGGTGCCGCCATCACCACCTACTCGACGACCCAGAAGCAAACCTCGTTCACCGACCCGGCGATGAAGCCAATGGTCGGCATGACGCTTCCCAATACTGTCACGGTCTACCCGCTTCCCGAGACCGTCAAAGTCATGCCAGCCGACCGCTATTCCTATGGCATGATCAATGGGCGTCCGGTGGTCGTGGAGCGCACCAGCCGTCAGGTCGTTCACGTCTGGTAACGGTCGAAATCCTGCTTTGATTTCGACGGCCCAGGCATCTCCGCGGTCACAGACCCGTGGGCACCGTACTCGCCGGTGTGTCGCAGAGATGTCCGCACTGTCAGCCCAATCTGGCTGAACAGGCTGCGCAAAACCCCAGCCACAGGCGCGGGGTTGGGACACGGCGAGGGCCCCACCTTTGCAGGTTGGGGCCCTCTCTGTTTTCGGACATTCAGAAATCTTTTCTGATCGGCACCAACAGGAGCGCCGCTCATCGGATGCCGTCGGGTGTGGTCCGCTACGCGGCTTTCGCCATCGTCGATCGCTCACAAGCGACCGTCGTGCGGTGCATGTCGCGGACCTGGTCGCTGGGATAGGGACGCGCCCGGTGCATGGTGGCCTGATTGTCCCACATCACCAGATCCCACTGTTTCCACTGATGCGCGTAGACATATTTGCGCTGGGTCGCATGTTCATTCAGGTCGCGCAGGAAGGCGCGCGCTTCCGGCACCGG
>CAMBXJ010000422.1 GCA_945871455.1 Asaia bogorensis | reverse complement strand
AGGGTTTCCCACGCATTGATCGAACCCGGCACGGTCACGGCGTGGGCGGAGGTGTTGTCGATGGCCCGGATCTGATGGCTCTCAAACCAGTCGATCGACGCCGCGGCGGGCGCGCGTCCCGACCCGTTCAGCCCGATGACTTTTCCGGAGCCCGCGGGCGCATACAGGCAGAAGCAGTCGCCGCCGATGCCGGTGGATTGCGGTTCGATCACGCACAGAACGGCACAGGCGGCCACGGCGGCGTCCAGGGCGTTGCCGCCGGCACGCAGCACGTCGAGCGCGGTCAGGGTTGCCGCGGGCATCGAGGTCGCCGCCATGCCGTGGGTTGAATATACCGGACTGCGACCGGGAAACTGGAAATCGCGCATGGCTGGCCCCTGGATGGCGGTTTTTCGGCGACAACAGTGAACGTCGGGGGACGGATTAGCAATCGCTTGTCTTTGCCACCCGCGACATCGCCGCGGAACCGGCACCCGATACGCGCGACGGCGGTCAACCCAGCGGGATTGCGCCCAGCCGCTCCATGAACCACAGCGTGGCGATCGTGCCGATCGCATAGCCCGGTACCGCGGAAACCCATGCCGGCCGCCGCCCCGGCAATCTTCGCAGGGCATGACGGATCGCCAATACCACGGCAACGAACAGGATCTGCCCAAGCTCCACGCCGATATTAAAACACAGGAGCGCCAACGGAACCTCGCGGGCGGGCATGCTCAGTTCGGTCAGAGCGCCAGCGAACCCGAACCCATGCAGCAGGCCAAAGGCAAACGCAGCCAGCCACGGATACCGCACGGTCAGACCCGCCGAACCGGCACGCAGCCCCTCGGCCGCCACGAACACGATGCTGAGAGCGATCGCCGCCTCCACCGGCGCGCTGGGGGCAGAGGCGAGCCCCAACGTGGCCAGGGCCAGCGTGATGCTGTGAGCAACCGTGAACGCCGTAATGGTTTTCAGCAATGACCAGGCGTCACGCACGATCAGCAAAAGCGCCAGGACGAACAGCAGGTGGTCGATGCCCGACAGGATGTGTTCGACGCCAAGCGCGGTGTAGCGCCAGGCCGTATCGACCGCCGACCCGGATCCGGCGCTCAGTTCCCCCAGATCGACGATGATCCTCCCGCCGTGAGCGGGAAAGAAACGCGCCTCTGAGGCATCGTCCAACCATTGGGCCGAGAACAGCACTCCCTCGCGTTTCCAGGGCAGAACCAGCCGATCGTCGAACCGCAGCGATCCGTCCTGGCACGCGAAAGCGAAACTCAGGGACTCCGCCCCAGCCCGCGCGCGTGGGTCGCCGAGGAAGCCACACCGGTCCGGCAGGATCGGCGTACCGATCAGATCGGCCAGGCCGGGGTGGATCGCAACCGTCAGGCTGTAGCGGCCTTTGGCGGTTTCGGTCAGTTGCACCGAACTCACGCCAAAATCGTGGCCCCGTGCGCTGCCGGCCGCCACCATCAGACACAGCAACACCGCGAGGAATCGTCCCATCACGGGCCTCACCGGCCAGCCGACCGATCGGCGCCGAGATGTTCTATGTCGTAGTCGCGGCTGAGGCGTTTGATCTCTCCCGCCAGCCGTTCGCGTTGCCGGTTCACCACCCATTCGTCGCCTATGTACGCCGCCGCCTGCTCGAAGGTCGGCATCGAGGCCGCTTGGCGATCGTCGATCCGAATGAAATAGGTGCCACGCGCCGCCTGGATCGGGCCGTGCCAGTCACGGTCGTCGATAGCGGCGATGGTTCGGGCGACGTCCGGACCGAACAGCCCCGCAAGCTCCGCGTGCGAGGCATGGCGAATGGCGGCTCCGATCCGACTGTCGAACCCGCCTGCCCGCGCCGGATCGCCATCGGCCTTCAGCCTGGCCATCAGATCCTCGGGGACCGGCTTGCCCGCGGCGATGAAGACCTGCGTCAGGCTGGTGGTCGGTGGCCGCTCGAACCGCGCGCGGTTGGCATCGAAGTAGGTTCGCAACTCCAACTCGGACGGACGCGGCGCTTCACCGAGCAGCGTCTGGCGCATCGCCTGGATCAATTGGGCCCGGATGCGGGGAGTCTCGTTCAGGCCACGGCGATAGGCCTCCCGCAGGAGGATTTCCTCATCGATATAGGTTTCGGTCACGTCCCGCCGCTCTGCGTCCGTGATCGGGCGGTTGGTCAGGAGGGCACGTTCCCGCACCAGATACTCGATGGTATTCGCGTCGATCTGGATGGTCGGACGCGGTCGTTCGGCGAGCATCGCATGCCCGACAAACAACAATCCGGCCAGGACGACGAAATGCAGGATCGGTTCCCGGATCACGGCCGACCAGGGAACCCTCACCATGCTCCTGCTCCGCGTTGCGTCAGCGGGTCCGCACGCCATGATCGACCCAGGCCGGGTCGAGATAATGCGGATCGGTGATCCCCTTGCGGCGCATGGCGATGCCGGTCAGGACCTCCCGGAGCATGCGCACCGCCACCAGCTTGCTGCGATAGGTCGGATCGACGATCGGGTTCAGTTCGACAAGTTCCACCCCGACGACTTCGTTCTGCACGGCGAGCGCGCGCAGCATCGGGAACAATTCCCGGATCGACATGCCGCCCGGCTCCGGCGTGCCCATGCCCGGGGCCCAGGCCGGATCGAGGACATCAGTGTCGATCGAGATGAAAATCTTCTTCGGCCCATCCAGCGCCTCGGCCAGGGCCTTCTTCATCACGGCTTCCCAGCCATACTTGTCGATCTCCGCCACGAAATGATAGCGGACCTCGTTGCGGCGCATCCATTCCATGTCGCTGCCGCCGGGCTTGCCGGAGTTCAGGCCGATCTGCACGAAATTTCGGCCCTTCACACTGCCTTCGTCGATCAGGCGGCGGACGGGCGCACCGTGCGAGAGATAATGCCCGAACATCAGGGGCACGCCGTCGAAATGGGCGTCGAAATGGATCACCCCGACTTCGCCCTTGCCGTGAACGTCGGTCAGCGCGACGACATCGGGATACATCAGCGAATGATCGCCGCCGACGATGATCGGGATGCTGCCGGCGGCGGCAATTTCCTTGACCAGGCGATGGACCGACAGAACGCTCCGTTCCGGCGACAAGGGGTCGACCGGGGCGTCGCCGTAGTCGACGACCTTCAAGACCTGCATGAAGTCGATATCGCCCACGGACGGATGCGCCATCGGGAAGAAACCGCCCCAGGGATAGGTCGATTCGCCCGTGCGAACGGCCTGCGGGCCCCAGGCAGTGCCGCGCGTACCCACCGACAGGTCGATCGAGGCACCCATGATGGCGATATCGACGCCGCCTGCCTTCAGGTCCTCGGGACACAGGGCGACCGGGGCCCGGAAAAAGGTGGGGATGCCCTGGTATGCAAGACCCCCATGCGTGCGCTGGATGTTGATCGGCCCGGCGTCCCGCTTCGGGTTGTCATGGCAGTCGCGATACAGCGCGGCGGCATCCTTCACCGGATCGCGCGGCTCTAGCGGAATGGCGTTGGGACTGTCCCGCAACATGTCGATCACCGGCCTTGCCGTCCGCGTATCGAAGTCCTCGGCCGCTCTGCTGGGCGTTCCCATCATGGTCAGCGCCAACATCGCACAAGCCGGCCCGAGTCTCCGCATCCCGTTCTCCAATTCGTTCGTGACCCAATGCCGTCCATGCGTGATGGCGGTCCCATCGGCTTCTGGTCCGATCTTCACACGCGCATCCGCCTGGACGGGTGACGTCCCCTAGCGCGCCCACGGCTGATGGGCAAATCGGCGGCTCCGATTTCTCTGGGGCGGCTCGCCCCGTCGGGAGGGCCGGATCAAATGGTTCCCGCCGAGCGGCCTTGTCCCCGTCGCTATGCCGCCATCGCCGCTCGGCCGCGGATCAGATCCGCCGCCTTCTCCGCGATCATGATGGTCGGAGCATTCGTGTTGCCCGACGCCACGGTCGGCATGATGGAGGCGTCGACGACCCGC
>CAMBXJ010000421.1 GCA_945871455.1 Asaia bogorensis | reverse complement strand
GCGTCGCGCGTGTCCATGGACACCGTGGGATAGGAATGCGCGGCATACCGGCCGCTGAGCGGGTAGCACGTGGCGCCCGGTCCGTCGGGGATGAATTCCACCCGGACGCGTCCGGTGATCGGCGAGCCGTTGTCGGTCGCAACCGGGACGTCCAACACCAGGCGGTCGTCGCCCGGTAGCATGTCGCCCTCCCACGCCACCCAGGCGAGGGCGTAGCCGTGGCGCATGAAAAACCCGTTCCCGGCGTGTGCCAGGCTGATCGGATCGTTGCTGTGCGGGGCATCGTTGAAGAATTGCAGCGCGCGTTTGTGGCCGCGATTGCCGTAGTCGTAGAAGACCCGGCGGTTGCCGCGGGCCATGTCGAGCGGCTTCAGGATCATGAAATCCGCCTCGAACCGCACCAGTCCCCGGTCGTCGCGGGGCGCCTTGTCCAGGTCCACCACGTCGCGCTGTGCCGCCGCCAGCGGGTCCACGGCGAACACGGCGCGTCCGGACAGGCGCTCATAGGCGCCGACCGATCCGAAGGCGTGGCCGTCGGCAAAGGGTCGGCGATCGGTGATACGAAGTTCGATCAGGTTGGTCATGCGTGCTCCCCCGGGTCGTTGGCGGAGTTTGCGCGGGGTGGGCCGGATGGGCAACGCCAAGGGGGGGCGCCGGGGGGGCGCCGGGGGTGGGCGTCGGTGGCATGTCCGGCGGCGGCACGGTATTGTCCGCGACCACGCCTGCCACCATAACCGGACCGGAACACCTGCGATGAACGCGCCTGCCCCCCTGTCATGCCCCTGCGGCAGCGGACTGCGCTCGGCGCGTTGTTGCAGCCTGGACGCATCCTCCCTGCCGCCGCCGGAATCCACCCGCCATCTGGTGCCGTTGGTCGAGCGTGCGGTTCAGGCCCACCGGCAGGGCGCCAACGATACCGCCGAACGTCTGTGTCTGGACGTGTTGGAGATGGCGCCAGACCGTCCGGGCGCGCTGCTCGTACTGTATCAGATCCGCAAAAGCCAGGGGACACATGCCGCGGCCGAGGCCCTGATCCGCCGCGTCGTCCGGTTCGATCCCAACAATTTCCTCGCCACCAACGAACTCGCGCTGTTGCTGATGGCCAAGGGGGCGTTGGCCGAAGCCGAAATCCATGCTCGCAACGCCGTGCGGATCGCACCGGAAAACCCACAGGCTCACAACCTGATGGGCATGATCATGACCGAGGCTCAAAGGCCGCAGATCGGGGAATTCCATTACCGCCGCGTCCTGGAACTGGCCGGCAACCGTGATTCCATCCTGTTGGCGAACCTCGCCTGGTGCCTGAAGAACCAGGGCCGCATGGAAGAAGGCCGCGCTCTGTATCGCGAATCGGTCGCCGCCCAGCCCGGCGTCAGGCAGACGCTGCTGGGTTGGTCTCGGCTGGAGGAGGCCGATCGGAAATTCGACGCCGCCGCCGGGATTCTGGACCAGATGGACCAGCAATGGCCTGACGATCCGGGCGTGCTGCTAAGCCGAGCGGTGCTGTTGGGGCGGATGAAGCGGCATGACGAGGCGTTGGCGGTGCTGGACCGCATTGCCGCGCGAACCAGCGACGGACGGCTTGGGCCAACCGAATTGTCGGAAAAAGGCCGATTGCTGGACCAGATGGGCCGTTACGACGATGCGTTCGAGGCCTTCCTGGAAGGCAAGCGGCTGGCTCGCGAACGGAGTGGCAACCAATACCAGGATGTCGCCGCCGATACCCTGATCCAACGTCTGCGCGGCTTTTTCACCGCCGGGCGGTTGCGTACCCTGCCGCGCGCCCGGGTGCGCACCGACGTGGCGCAGCCGATTTTCGTGCTGGGCTTCCCACGCTCGGGCACCACATTGGTCGAACAGACGCTGTCCGCCCATTCCCGGATCGTTGCCGGCGACGAATTGCCGTTGATCCACGACATCACCAGCATCATGCCGAGGATGCTGAACAGTCCGCTGGTCTACCCGGAGGCGCTGGCCGAACTGTGGATGGGCGATCAGCGGGACGGATTAGACAATTTGCGCGACTACTACCTGCAGAAGGTCGGCCAGATGGGCATCCTGGAACCGGGCGCCGCCTGGTTCACCGACAAGATGCCGCTGAACGAGATGCAACTCGGCCTGATTGCCCTGCTGTTCCCGGAAGCGCCGCTGATCCATGTGATCAGGCATCCGCTGGACGTCATGGTCTCGGCGATTTCAAATCATTTTACCCATGGGTTTTTCTGTTCCAGCGCCCTGGAAACCGCGGCCTTGCATTATGTGCGGGTGATGGATCTGGTGCAGCATTACCGGTCCGAAATGGCACTGCGCTATCTGCCCATCCGGTATGAGGACATGGTCGAAGACCAGGAAGCCACGGTGCGTATGGTGTTGGACTTCATCGGCGAAGAATACGAAGAGCGTTGCCTGCAATTCCACGAAAACCAACGCTATGCCCGGACCGCCAGTTATGCGCAGGTGACGGAAAAGCTGTATGATCGGTCTCGCTTCCGTTACCGCCATTATCGCCGGCAGCTGGAACCTATCATTCCGATCTTGCAGCCGATTATCGAACGCCTCGGCTACATGGTCGACTGATCGATGGAGGAAATTCCACCGCCGGCCGCCGCGACCGGGGCGATGGTCCCGGTTCCGCTGACCGAATTGTTCACCATTGCCGCGGAATACGAACGGGGCGGAAGGTTGGAGCAGGCCGACCGGCTTCTGGAACGGATGCTGGAAACTTCCCCCCGTCAGGCCGACACGCTCCACCTCTCCGGGATCGTATCGTTCCGCCTTGGTCGTCACGAGAAGGCGCTGTTGCAGATGCAACAGGCGATAGAATACGGCGTGGATACGCCGCTGTATCTCCGCAATATCTGCGAAGTCTACCGCAGTCTGGGCCGCCTGGATGAGGCGCTTGCGACAGCGAAGCAGGCGGTGGAACTGTCGCCGAGCGATCCGTTATGTTTACACAATATTTCGATCATTCATTATGAGCGGTTGGAGATCGAGGAAAGCATTGCATGCGCGGAACGCGCGCTGATGATGAATCCGGGTCTGGCCGGGGCGCATTTTGAACTGGCCGAGGCTTTATTACTGAAGGGCGATTGGGCGCGCGGCTGGGATGAATACGAGTGGCGCTTTCGGATATCGGGCGCCGCACCGTTGATGCCGCCGACGGACAGGCCGCAATGGGACGGCATTTCTTTCTCCGATGCAACGCTTCTGTTGATCGCCGATCAAGGGTTTGGCGACGTGATTCAGTTCGGCCGGTACATTCCGTGGGCGGCCGAGCGGTGCCCGGATATTGTGGTGGCGTGCCCGTCGGAGATGGAACCGGTGCTGCGACAGCTGCATCCAGGGCTGCGAATGTTCCAGAACTGGCAGCTCTGCCCGCCCTATCGGGCCTATGCGGCGCTGTCCGGCCTGCCGCGGTTGCATGGGACACGCGTGGACAACGTCCCGGCCCCGGGGTATTATTTGCGCGGCGATCTGGCGCGGACCGCGTCCTGGCGGGATCGTCTGGACAGTCTGTCACCACGTTCATATCGACGCGTTGGTATCGTCTGGGCGGGGCGCCCGACGCACAACAACGACCATCGACGGTCCACGACGCTGGCATCCTTTGCGCCGATCGCGGCGTTGCCTCGCGTGGCATTGGTGTCACTGCAGAAGGGACCGTCGTCGAACCAGGCCGGGCGGTATTTCGGGCGCGCGCCGTTGATCAATGTCGGCGCCGAAATCCAGGACTACGACGATACCATGGCGCTTTTGGCGTGCCTGGATGTGGTCGTCACCGTCGATACGTCTGTCGGACATCTGGCGGCGGCGATGGGCAGGCCGGCCTGGATCATGCTGGCCACGGCACCTGACTGGCGATGGCTGCTGGAGCGTGAGGATTCACCCTGGTATCCCAGCGTGCGGTTGTTTCGCCAGACCCAGGCTCGCCGGTGGGCGG
>CAMBXJ010000420.1 GCA_945871455.1 Asaia bogorensis | reverse complement strand
GGTCCCATTGGCGCGGCCGGCGGCATCCGTCACCGCCGCGTCACACGGCGCATTGCAGGAATCCGACTGTAACGCTATTTTGCCCAAATGATGGGCAAGTGCAGTTTACAGACCACACAATTTGCCCTCGGACCCATCGATCTGGGTGACGGCGTCGTGATCGACACGCCTGTCATCCTGGCGCCGATGTCCGGGGTCACCGATCTTCCTTTCCGTCGCACGGCCAAGCAATTGGGCGCGGGCATGGTCGTGTCCGAGATGATCGCGTCATGGGCCATGATCCGGGAAAATGCCAAAACCATGGGCATGGCGGAAGTCGATGGCTGTGGCGGCGTTTCCGCCGTCCAACTCGCCGGCTGCGACCCATCCGCCATGGCCGAGGCCGCGCGCCTGGCCGCCGGGAAAGGGGCCGACCTGATCGACATCAATTTCGGCTGTCCGGTGAAAAAGGTCGCGGTTGGACAGGCTGCCGGGTCCGCCCTGATGCGCGATGAGGTCGCCGCCGCCGCCATCCTGGAGGCGACCGTCAAGGCCGTGTCAGTGCCGGTGACCCTGAAAATGCGGATGGGATGGGATCACGCGAGCCTCAATGCCCCGCGTCTGGCGCGAATAGCCCAGGATTGCGGCATCCGCATGGTCACCGTCCATGGACGCACCCGCCAGCAATTCTATACGGGCACCGCGGACTGGGATTTCATCCGTCACGTCAAGCAGGCCGTCACCATCCCGGTCATCGCCAACGGTGACATCCTGACCGAGGACGATGCCGCCGACGCGCTGCTCCGGTCTGGCGCGGATGGGGTCATGATCGGCCGCGGCTGCTACGGCCGGCCCTGGTTTCCCGCCCAGGTGGCGCATTATCTGCGCACCGGGACCCGTCGGGACGAACCGGCGCTGATCGAACAAAAACAAATTATGCTAGAGCATTACACGGCATTGCTCACCCAATTTGGGAGCAATGCCGGCGTGCGTCTGGCCCGCAAGCATCTGTCCTGGTACTCGCGTGGGCTGCCCGGATCGGCCGAGTTCCGCGCCACCATGAACCGACTGCCGGATGCCGTGTCGGTCCTGCGACTGATCGACGGTTTCTACGATCCGCTGATCGCCCGATCGGCGGGCGGCGCGCCCGTTCGCCGGATTATCACGCTCGCCGACACCCAATCCGAGCTGTCCGCGGCTCTGGAAGCCGAGGCCGCATGACCGCCGTCGCCAATCGCACCGAGCGTCTTGCGGCCAGCGGTCTCCGCGGGGCCGACGCGGCCGCCGTGTTGGGCGCGCTGCCGGTCCCGGTCGTGCTGTTGGACTCGGAAAACCGCTTCCGCCATGTCAATCACGCCGCCGAACAGTTCCTCGGCATCTCGGTGGCCAGCCTGGCGCAACTGCGGCTCAATGACCTCATTCCACTCGATAACCCGCTGTTTTTGCTGATAGATCAGGTTCGGAAGACCGAGGCGACGATCTCCGATCATGACCTCAACCTGGAAAGCCCACGGCTGCAAAAGCGGGGCATCACGGTGCAGGGATCGCCGCTGCCGGAAGAACCGGGCGCCGTGCTGCTGGTCCTGCAGGATGCCTCCGCGGCCCGGTCGCTCGACCGGCAGTTGGCGTTTCGCGGTGCCGCGCGCAGCGTAAGCGGGATGGCGGCGATCCTGGCGCATGAGGTCAAGAACCCGCTGTCCGGCATCCGCGGCGCCGCGCAATTGCTGGAGGAAAGCGTCGGGCCGGCGGATCGGGAACTTGCCGAACTGATCCGCGACGAAGCGGACCGTATCCGCGCCCTGGTGGACCGGATGGAAGCGTTCGGGGAAAAGCCGATCATGCGATCGGCGGTGAACATCCATCGTGTGCTGGAACATGTCCGCAAGCTCGCGAAATCCGGCTTCGGCGCCAATATCCGCTTCGTCGAGACCTACGATCCGTCGCTGCCCCCGGTTTGGGGCAATCGCGACCAGTTGGTGCAGGTGATCCTGAACCTGGTGAAGAACGCGGCCGAGGCGACGACGCAGAACGCCAATGGGCGGCCGGAAATCACGCTTGCGACCGGGTTCCAACAAGGCGTCCGGGTCGCCATTCCGGGGTCCACCGCCCGCCTGGACCTGCCGCTGTTCGTCGCCGTGCGCGACAACGGCCCGGGTATCCCAGAGGATATAAGGCCGCATCTGTTCGAACCGTTCGTGACCTCTAAATCCTATGGCAGCGGCCTTGGATTGGCATTGGTCGCCAAGATCGTGGGCGACCATGGCGGTCTGATCGAGGTCAACAGCCGCCCAGGCCGGACCGAATTCCGGCTTCATCTACCGGTCGTCTCGGAAAAGGATGCCGATCAGTGACTTTGCCCACCGTTTTGATCGCCGATGACGACCGATCCATCCGCACCGTGCTGACCCAGGCTTTGGGCCGCTCCGGCTATCAGGTCCGCAGTACGGGCAATGCCGCCACGCTCTGGCGATGGGTGGAAGATGGGGAAGGCGATCTGGTCATCACCGATGTGGTGATGCCGGACGAAAACGGTCTGGACCTGATCCCGCGCATCAAGCGCATTCGCCCGGATCTGCGGGTGGTGGTCATGAGCGCGCAGTCCACCCTGATGACGGCGGTCAAGGCGACCCAGCGCGGCGCCTTCGAATACCTTCCCAAGCCGTTCGATTTACAGGAACTTCTCAGCGTCGTCGGGCGAGCGCTGGCGCAACCGACGGAAGCCGCGGTCAGCGTGCCGGAGCCGCGGGACTCGGAGGAGCGCCTGCCGCTGATCGGGCGCAGCCCCTCGATGCAGGAGATCTACCGGACCATCGCCCGTCTCACGACCGCCGATCTGACGGTCATGATCAACGGCGAATCCGGCACCGGCAAGGAACTGGTGGCACGCGCGCTGCACGATTACGGCAAGCGGCGGGCAGGACCGTTCGTCGCGATCAACATGGCGGCGATTCCCCGCGAACTGATCGAAAGCGAACTCTTCGGCCATGAGCGGGGCGCGTTCACCGGCGCCACCAACCGATCCCTCGGCCGGTTCGAGCAGGCCAATGGCGGCACTTTGTTCCTGGACGAAATCGGCGACATGCCGCCCGAGGCACAGACCCGTCTGCTGCGGGTGTTGCAGGAGGGCGAATTCACCTCGGTCGGCGGTCGCCAGCCGATCAAGGCCAATGTCCGCATCATCGCCGCCACCCACCGCGATCTGCGCACCGCGATCCGCCAGGGCCAGTTCCGCGAAGATCTGTTCTACCGCCTGAACGTCGTGCCCATCCGCCTGCCACCGCTCCGCGAACGGGTGGAGGATATCCCCCTGCTGGCGCGCCACTTCCTGGAACGGGCGCGCCACGACGGTCTGCCGTCGAAGTCGCTGGACCAGGGCGCGGTCGATCGCCTGAAGCAGCATAACTGGCCGGGCAATGTGCGGGAGGTCGAGAACCTGATGCGTCGCCTGGCCGCGCTGTGCCCGGAGGAGATCATCACCGCCGACATCATCGGCATCGAACTGGCCGATGCCGAACCGCCGGCGGCGCCCGTGGCCGGCGCGGTTGCGGGACCGGACACGCTGTCCCGCGCGGTGGAACGCCACATCAAGGAATTCTTCGCCACGCATAACGACGGGGTGGGCGTCACCTATGTCTATGACAAAATCCTGGCCGAGGTGGAACGCCCGCTGATCCGCATGACCCTGGCCGCGACTCGCGGAAATCAGATCAAGGCGGCGGCGATGCTGGGGTTGAACCGCAACACCCTGCGCAAGAAGATTCGCGACCTGGAAATCCCGGTCGTGAGAGGGTTGATGTGACCGCACGAAGCCAGTCTGGGCGTGGGTGCGGGGGGGGCGCCGCCGAACGACCTTGCGCTTGTGGTGCCGGACTCCGACCGCGATTGATGGGCCTAAGGCGGCGGCCAAGAACTGTTGCTCCAACTGAGGCAAGGACGCTCCCACCCCGTCATGGTGGGCGAAGGC
>CAMBXJ010000419.1 GCA_945871455.1 Asaia bogorensis | reverse complement strand
CTTCCATGGCGTCGCTACCGAGAACCTCCCGGGCTATCTGAGTTGGAGGCGAATGATTGAAGTCCTTGGTCCGGCACCGACACCAGACGCATGGATCATGGCGGCTGCGGGTTTGGGACCATACCAACAGAATTTGAGATAAGAGCGATTCCGTTACCTGTGCTTCATCGATTCTGAACGCTGATTCGCTACCCCCGTCTCCTCCCTATGTCAGAGAGTTCATGCATGTATCGTGACGTCACCCGCCACCCACACGATCCAACGTCCCCGATGCCTTCCTGCCTTGCCCTGCGCCCATCGCCTCGGCAATCGGCATCCAGACCTTGGGAATTGTCATGAGGATGTTGACCCTGCAGCGTCACGCCTGGCGGGCTGCATTCGCGGTGACGCTCGCGACCAGCACGCTGGCATGGGCCGAGGAACCGGCGGCGGTGACGCCACCGGTCGTGCTGATGCAGGCGCAGCCTTCAGATCAGGCGGCGCCGGATGTACTGGCCAGTGCGGCCCAAGCCCCGGCGGTGCCATCACGCCCGGTTGTCCTGACGCCGCAGCCCACGCCGGGTCTCCAGTTAGCGCAGGCGGACTCACCAGGGCGGCGGTTCATCCAACCGATGCTTCCGAATGAGCCGCGGCAAGCGCCGGCACCGGCGCCATCAACCGTGCCCGGCTTCGGGCCGGGCCGCGCCATTCCGGTGCCCCCACCGCCGCTGCGCCAGGCCATCACGTTGCCCGCCGGCACCGGCCGGCTGGTGCAGCTGCCCAGCGCGGCGGTTTCGGTCATCGCGGCGGAACCGCGCATCGCGCGGGTTGAGCCGACGTCACAGACCACGCTGTTCGTCATGGGTGTCTCGGGCGGCCGCACTACCGTGGTCGCAACGGCCGAAAACGGCAGCGCCATCGCGGAATATGACGTGACGGTGGTGCCCACCGCCACGGCAGACCAGCCCAATGCGCGGCCTCCGATGCCGAGCGCGATTGCGATGCAGGCTGCAATCCGCCAATCTGTGAATGGCGCGCAAGGCGTCAGTGTCGCCACCGTGGGACGCAACGGCTTCGTCCTCAACGGTACCATCTCCAACGCCAGCGATTCCCAGCGGGCGGAGACCATCGCCCGCATCTTCGCCGGCCTGGAATTCAACGTCGTCAACAACCTCCAGCTTCTCTCGGCGATCCAGGTAAATGTCCGGGTCCGCATCGCGGAGGTTTCGCGCCAGGTAACGCGCGAGCTGGGCCTGAATTGGCACGCCTTCGGTCAGGCGGGCAGCTTTCTCATGGGGCTGCGCAGCGGCCCGGCGGCGCTCTCGGTTGCCCGCGCGGTGGCGACCACCGGCGGCGGTTCGATCGTCGCGAGCCCGACCCGTCTCGGGCTTGGGCTGAGCGGCAGTAATTTCGACATCAACGCGGTGGTCGATGCGCTCGTCGCCGACCAGCTGATCTCGATCCTTGCTGAGCCGAACCTGACGGCACAGTCCGGCGAGACCGCAAGCTTTCTCGCCGGTGGTGAGTTTCCGGTTCCGATCGGCGCTGGTGCCACCGGCCAGATCACGATCGAATTCAAGCAGTTCGGGGTCAGTCTCGCCTTCGTGCCGACCGTGCTCGCCACCGACCGCGTCAACCTGCGGATCCGCCCCGAGGTGAGCGAACTGAGCGACCAGGGTGCCGTGACAGTCCCGCTCGGCAATGGCGGCGGCACCGTGACTATCCCCGCCCTGTCCGTGCGGCGCGCGGAGACGACGGTGGAACTCGGCAGCGGGCAGAGCTTCGCGATCGCCGGGCTGCTGCAGCGCAACTCCCGGCAGTCCGGCTCCGGTCTTGCCGGTCTGGGCGAAATCCCCGTGCTGGGCGCGCTGTTCCGCTCCAACCGGTTCCAGCAGAACGAGACGGAGCTGATCATCATCGTGACGCCCTATCTGGTCCGGCCGGTGTCCGATCCGGGGCAACTCGCCGCCCCGACCGACGGCTTCCGTCCCGCCACCGACATCGACCGCATCCTGTTCCAGCGGCAGATCGTCCGCGGCGGGCCAGCCGCGCCGCAACTTCGCAGCCGGCCCGATGCCGGCTTCATCCTGGAGTGAACCACACCATGCCCTCCTCGGTCCTCCGCCTGAGCGTCACCGCGCTGCTGCTGAGCCTAGCCGGCTGTATCGATAACCCCTTCGAGCGGCCGGGCACCTGGCAGCCGGCCGGCGTGAATGACCGCAATCTGCGCGCCATGATCGCGGACCCGGATGACCTCGAGCGTGGGTCGGCCGCGCTCCGCGAACGCGGCGCCGCCGGCGCCAATGCCGCGACGCGCCTGTTGACCGAGCAGCGCCGGGCCCTGCCGGTGACATCGAGCAGGCAGGTGGGCGGTCAAGCCGCGACGGCGCAGGACAGGCCGTTGCCCGGGCTTGGCATCTCCGCCGGCGGCGGCGGCGGTGCGGCTGCCGCGGGTGCCGCACGATGAGCGCGCAAGAACGCGCGGTGATGCCGGGCGATTTCGCGAACCCGGTGAGGAGCACAGGATCGGTGGGCCCGGAGGCCCGACGGCGCGGCGGCACCCTGGGGCGGATCCTCGTCGGCTTCGTGACCATCGGCCTCGCGGCGTGCGGTACGATAGACCAGCAGCGGGATGGCATTCGCGAACCGGATGCAGCGTCCCGCATGCGCGTCGCACTCGCGGCTGAATCCTCGGGACAGGTGGATGTTGCGCTCTCCATGTTTGGGGCGGCGGCGAGCGCGGCGCCTTCGGATCTAGAGGCCCAGGCACGGTATGCCGCCGCGCTCGGGCGGTCGGGGATGATGACTGATGCCGAGCAGGTGCTGACGCGTGCGCTACAGCAATCGCCGCGTGACTCCCGCCTTCTGCTTGCGCTCGGGCAGTTGCGCGTGCGCACCGGCGCCGCGGCCGAAGCAGTCGCGGTGTTCGATCAGGTGCTGTCGCAATCCCCACGCAGCGTCGCGGCCATGAACGGGCGCGGCGTCGCGCTGGACCTGCTGGGGCGGCATGGCGAAGCGCAACAGGGCTACCGCGCCGCCCAGGCGTTGGAACCCGCGAATATCGCCAGCGCGAACAACCTCGCCATGTCCTTGATGCTGGAAGGGCGTTCCAGCGAGGCGATCTCCATTCTCAGCGCGCTGCGCCAGCGATCCGGCGCGCCGCCGCGGGTGACCACCAACCTGGGCATCGCCCAGGCTGCGTCCGGCGACGCGCAATCCGCGCGGGCGACCTTGGCCGGACGCGTCGACGACGAGGATGTCGGACGCATCGTTGAGTCGCTCCGCCCACCGGCGCTTCCACTGCCCATACGCTCAGGACCGAGCCCTCGCCGGAGTCCATTGCCGCGCGGGAGGCGGCCATTGCCTCGCCGGGAGGCGGCCATTGCCACGAGCACGATGCGCGCCGCCGTGGAGACGACGCGTCCCCGTCTTGCCTTGCTCGTGTCCTCACCCGCGCCCGAATCCGCCACCGGGGCGGCACCGGTCCAGGACGCTGATCCCTACATTCCCCCCGCGTCTGTTGCCGTACCGTCACCAGCGCCCCCGCCTTTCGTGGCTACGCCGTCACCAGCGCCCAGCCCGCCCGCAACGGTCCAGCCGGTCATTGCTCGGGCGCCCGTCCTGACACCGGCGCCGAGCACCGAAACGCCTGTGCCCGCGGCCGCACCATTGCCTTACACCGCCGCTTCCGGCGCTGGCGCCTACCAGGTACAGATCGCGGCACTCGGCAGCGCCGCCTCGACGCTGCACACGCGGCCATCGATGCGAAGCTCGTCGCCGCGCCGCGGGACGAAGCCTACGATCTCAGCCACCCGCAGGATGGCCTCGATCCCCCCGGCCCGGCCGCCGGGCGCGCCAAAACCGGGCACCGCGTCGGCGGGCTGCGACAGCACGATCCGCACCGGCACCCAGGCGAGGGGCGGCCGGCGGAACTCCGCACCGCTGCCGATGTTCGCATCGGCGTGGAGCGATGCCATCGCGGCGGCGA
>CAMBXJ010000418.1 GCA_945871455.1 Asaia bogorensis | reverse complement strand
CTCGGGCCAGGATGGCGACACCGTTCCAACTTCGCTCTCCCTGCCAGACGGCACCATAGCCGACCTCGCGAAGTGCCCCCGCCGAAAAGGCTCTCTGTTCCGCCTTGAATTCCTGCCGGCAGACGACATCAGGCTTGGCCACGCCCTGCCATGCCAGCAAGTGGGGAAGGAGCCGACCGATGTTGAACCTTGCAATCTTCAGTGGCATGCTCCCGGTTGGGAGTCCTGCGACAACAATGCCTAAATTGTTGAGGATAAGCACTTCGGCGCGAAACGCGCTGCTACGGGCATATTAGCCTCAGCCGGCTTCTCGGCATGATACCATACCGGCCGTTCTTGACCGGCGCACGAGCCATCCCTCCGGATTTGTCGAATGAGCCACCGCTTGCCAATTCGCCGCGTGCGGTTCCATCCTCGAAGGCACAATTATGACTCGGGGAGTGTGAACGACCATGCGACGTAGAGGATTGCTGCGTGCTGCCGCGGCCACTGCCGCTGCTGCCGCCTTGCCGACCCGCTTTGCGGTGGCTCAGCCCACGAACGCTCGTGTCCTGCGGTTTGTCCCGCATGCGAACCTGACCCTGCTCGACCCGATCTTCACCACGGCCACCGTAACGGTGAACCACGGTTGGGCCATTTATGACACCCTTTTTGGCGTGGACAATGCGTTCAACCCGCATCCGCAGATGGCTGATGGCTACACCGTGTCCGATGATGGCCGCACCTATCTGATCCGCTTGCGGGACGGCATTCTGTTCCACAATGGCGAGCCGGTTCGCGCCCAGGACTGTGCGCCCAGCCTCGCCCGCTGGGCCGCGCGGGAGACGGTTGGACAGACGATGGCCAGGTTCGTCGATTCATGGGGCGTGCAGGATGACCGCACTGTGCGGATCACGTTGAAGCAGCCACTGCCGATCTTCATCGACATGCTCGCGCGGGGCGGCTCGTCGGTGCCGTTTATCATGCCGGAGCATGTGGCGAAGACCGATCCATTCAAGCAGATCACCGAGACGATCGGTTCCGGTCCTTTCAAGTTCGTGAAAGAAGCATTCGTTCCCGGGGCTTCGGTGCTGTACGTGCGCAACCCAGACTATGTGCCGCGGTCGGAAAAGCCCGAATGGAGTGCCGGAGCCAAGATTGCCTATTTCGACCGTATCGAATGGAAAATCATACCCGATGCCGCCACCGCCTCGGCCGCGCTGCAAGCAGGCGAAGTCGACTGGTATGAATGGATCCAGGCAGACTTGGCGCCACTGCTGCGGGGTGTCCCTGGTATCAACGTTGGGACGGCGCATAGGTACGGCATCAACGGAATCTTGCGCTTCAACCATCTGCACGCACCGTTCAATAACGTAGCGATCCGACGTGCGGTAATGATGGCCGTCAATCAGGCTGATTACCTTGCCGCCATCAGTGGGAATGACCCCAATGGCACGCGCTTGTGTCACGCGCTCTTTCCATGCGGCATGCCAGACGGACGGGAACTCGGTACCGAGGCAATGCCGGCTGATCTGTCCCGCGCTCGCGCCGCACTCAAGGCGGCCGGATACAACGGCGAGAAGGTTGTGATCATCAATCCGACCGACCTGCCGCCGATTGGGCCCATGGGCGAGGTGACGTACGACTTGCTGAAGCGGCTTGGCATGAATGTGGAACTTGCGGCCTCTGATTGGGGTACAGTGACGAAAAGGCGCTCGAGCCGCGAACCAGTGGATAAGGGCGGCTGGTCGATTCTGCATACCCTGACCGCATCCAGCACCATAAGCACGCCTGTCGGCAATCATTACGTGCGGGGTTTGGGGTCGACTGGTTGGTTTGGGTGGTACAAGGATGACAAGGTCGAACAGCTCACCGAAGCGTGGATGCTGGCTACGAATGCGGAGGAGCGGTCCCGTCTGGTCGATGCAATCCACATCCAGGCCTTGCAACAGGTATCCATCGTGCCGCTGGGGCAGTTCCAAATGTACAATGCCTACCGGCGCAACCTGACCGGCGTCATCGAATCGTGGGGCGCGATGTTCTGGAACATCCGCCGTGTCTGAGCAGCTGCACGAGCGAAAAGCGAACATTGACAATCGCCGACATGCCCGGGGCGAAAAATCGGCCCTTGTCACCCGAGCAAAGAAATATCGTCGGGATCGTGCCGGCTGCAACCAGGGGGGCCTTTCTGGACGCCGATAGGGGGGCGGTCGCGCGCGGATTGAACACCAAACACGCCGTCCAACCGGGGGGGATCGACCTCGACGCCATCCTTCCTCACTGGGTCAGCCATGTCGTGGGAACCCGGGTCGACATCAAGATCGCCATGGATTGGAGCGACTTCGATGCCAACAAGCAGACGACCATCATGCTCTCGCTCATGACTGGCCACGGGCGCGCCACGCCGCTGGCTTGGCTCAACGTGGACACCGCCACTCTCAAAGCCCACCGCAACGAATACGAAACCCGCGTGTTGGTGCACCTCTCCGACATGCTGCCGAGCGGCATCAAGGTCTGTATTGTCGCTGATCTCGGTTTTGGCGATCGAAAGCTTTATTAAGTGCTGACCGATAAATTACTGTTCGATTACGTCATTCGTTTTTTAACTATATAAAGGTGACGGCGGCTGAGGGAGAAGCGCAGAGCGCGCTCGCCTGGGTGGGGGCGGACGGACGGCCCACGTTGTTGCGCGAGGCGATGGTGACCGCCGACCGACATCCGGTGGGCGCCGTATTGTGTGTGCGCGACCCCGATATGAAGGCCGCACGGCGCATCGCGAACAGCGCAAAGAACGCGACCATCGGTCGTCTCAAGGGGCTTTACGACCAGCGCAGGTGGGCCGTCGGGGCCCTCTTCTGGGTGTTCCCGCCGCCGCGGCACGATCACCCGCCGCGCGCGGGCCGTCCTCCGCCGCCAGCCGAGGCCGGCAGGTCCGGCAACTCGAACGTCACCCGGCAGCGCAGACCGGCGGGAACAGACGCGTCCGGGTTCGGCATTTCCAGCCGGACGCCGAACGTGCCGCTGCCCGGGTCAAATATCCGATCGACCACCGACACCACCGCCTGGCGTTCGCCGCCCACCGGATCCTGCGGACGGACAATGGTGCGATCACCTTCATTGATGCTTCCATAATAACGGATCGATGGAAATACTTCGACGTAAATAGGATCGATCGAAGCAATGACGGCGATATGGGCGTCCTGGTGCACGTGTTCACCCGGGCCCAGCAGCCGCTGCACAACGATGCCGTCGATCGGGCTCCTGATCACGCGTTGTTCCAGCAACGCCCGGGACCGCTCGAGTTCCACCTCCGCGATGCGCCGATTCTGTCCCGCCTGGACCAGATCCTGCTGTGCCACCAGCCAGGAGGCGCGCAATTCGTCGACTTTCTGGGCGGGAATGTTGTTCCCGGGAAGCAGTTGATGGCCGCGGTTCAGTTCGACCGCGGCCTGTTCCAGCCGGATGCGTCTCGCGCTGATTTCGGCCAGACTGCTGGCCCGCGCTTCGTTCAAGGCGACGGTGGTTTCCTCGACTGCCGATTCAAGGCGCGCGATGACCTGCCCCTTGACGACCCGGTCACCGCGCTTGACCAGCACGGCGGACAGCGTGCTGGAAACCGGACTTCCGATCTTGAGTGACAGTGACGGGTCCATGACACAATCGAACGAAGCAGCCGACGCCGGCGTCCAGGTCAGGCAAAATCCCACCACCACGAACAGCCGCCACACGATCAAGGACAGCGGGCACGGCTCTGGGTTGCGGCCTGCTCCGCGATCATGATTGTCCTGCACTGAAGGGCTGGGTCGCACGGCTCGCTCCGATCGGTTCCGGCTGCGCCGTGGCTTGCTGAGAGTCTGACTCGAATCGCTTCAACAACCTCCTACTGATATGACTTCCTTGACGAAATCGGGTATTGAGGGGTCATCAAGCGGCGGCCAGGCGGCGGGACATCAGCTTGACGCTTGCGATGTAGAGCCAAGTCACGGCGCTGTCGAT
>CAMBXJ010000417.1 GCA_945871455.1 Asaia bogorensis | reverse complement strand
CGACCCAGTTCCCGCTTGCCCTGCAAGGTGACGATGGAAAAGCCGCCCGGGACCTTGACGGGATTGCTGATGGCGCCCGGCGGCATTTCGGTGACCATGCGGGCGATGGACGGATCGAGCTGCGACTGGGTCACCCAGCCAACTTCCCCGCCTTCCAGGGCCGATTGGGTCTGGCTGAACTGCGCCGCCACCATCGGGAAGGGCGCGCCGGAGCGAAGCTGTCCGATGACGGTTTCGGCAAAGCGCTGGGCGTCGGCGGTGTTTTTCGGGTCGTCGATCGGAATGAAGATCTCGCCGACGCGGAATTCCTGGCGCCCGACCAGTTGGGCTTGCAGGCGCAGGAAGTCGTCGACCTCCGATTCGGGGATGTTCGCGCGGTCCGCCAGTTGCTCACGCAGGACCTGGGTCCAGGCGAGCTGGGTGCGGATCTGGCTGACCAGCGTGCGTTGGCCGATGCCGTCCACCGACAGACGATGGCGTAGGGTACCGGGGGGCATGCCGTTGCGCTGCTCGATATCGCGAATGGCGCCGGCGATCTGCTGGTCTGGGATCACGACCTTGCGGCGTTGGGCTTCCTGCATGCGCAGACGTTCGTCGATCAACTGGCGGACGATCTGCGGTTTCAGGCGGCCAAGCACCTCGGGGGAGGTCGGCATGCCGGTGGACAGCGCGAACAGCCGCGTGCGGGCATTGACGTCGGAGGAGCTGATGACGTCGTTATTGACCACGGCGACGATGCGATCGCCTGGCAAGGCCGCCTCGTCCGGCTTGACCGGCGCGCGTTGCGCGAAGGCCGGCGAGGGGACGACCAGGGGGACGACGAGGGCGGCAACCAGGGGGGCAACCATCGGGGCAGCGCCCATGATCGCCACGACCAGCGCCGCCACGACCGGGCAGGAAAGCGAACGGCGGATTGCCGCGACAGGCACCATTTCAGAGTCTCCGGGTCCTAGAGCGCGATCACGCTGCTGGGCACCTAACAGCGTGTGAATCGCGCGACAAGACATTAAGCCAACGCGCGACCACCCTGCTCGGCATGCAACCGCGTGTGAGGCGCGCGACGATGCGAAAAATCAAAGCGCACGATAGCCGAATTCCCCGATCGTCTTCAGGGTGAACAGCAGCATGACCGTCGTGGCGCCGTTGTCGTTGTTGAAGGACGTGTAGCGACGATACACTCGCAGATCAAAGATGAAGCATTCGTCTTCATAGATCATGTCCGCGCCGAACGAGACCATGCGGTTGAGTGCGACATCGCGTCGTGCATTGCCCTCGAACCGGTATTTGCCCCAGCGGACGGAGGTGCCGATCGAGACCTCGTTGCGTGGCGTATAGAAGCTGGACCCGGCCGGTGGCGGCGCCGGCTGATCGTAGAAACTATAGGGGTTGTAGTTCGAATAGAGATAGCCGCCGGACAGCCGGAAGGCCGACCAACTGACCGAACCCACCGCCTCCCCCATGCGGGCGGCCAGGTTGGTCTTATCCAAGCGCGTGCGATAGGTCAGGTCCAGCCACTTGGTGGGCGAAAACGTGCCGCGGACCACGACGTCCGACACCTTGTCCCGCAGACCGGACACCTGGGGAAACGCGGTGTTCGTGGTCGTGCGATAAGACTGGCCAACGATGCCGTCCAGCGCCATGCCGCCGAGATACCAGGCGCCGTGCATGGCGACATTGGCACGCACGCCGCCTTCCATGCGATCCACCCCCGGGAAGCGGTTCCAGCCAAACAGGTTGGCGTCGGTAAATTCGAAATCCAGGCTGTCCTCGTTCGGATAGCGGCGGAACTGGCTGTCGCCGACCTGCGGAGCCACCACGACCTGGGCGATCGGCTCGATCACCTGGCTGCCCCAGCTTCCGGACGATCGGGCGAACGGCCAGCGGAAATCGAGCGCGGCCTGCGGCAAGGCACGGGCAGCCTGGACCCCGCCCACGGGGGCGAAATTGGGCTGGCTGTTCATATGGGAGGCGTCGTAGGCAACGGCGTCGTTGTGCAGGCTGACCTTCCAGAGGTCACCCAGAAGTCCGGTAAACGGACGCTCCCAGTTGACCGTCAGATTGGCGCGCCTTGTGCTGGTGCCGTCGGAGCGGATGACGTTGAACGCGCCGCCATCCACGGTCAGCCGCCCGCCCCAGTCGTCCGGATTGCCGAAATAGCTGTACTGGTAGCGCGGCAGCACGACCGGCAGTTTGCTCGCGGCAATCGAGCTATTCAGCCCCTGATAGAATTTCGTGTCCAGGCGCGAATAGGCGCCACGACCGAAGCCTTCCGCATAAAGCTGGCTGGTCAGCACGTTGGTGCCGTTCACGATGCGCGTGCCGTAGCTGAAATTACGAACGTAATTGGCGGACGAGGCGCGGTTGATATCAAAGCCCCAGCGCCAGGTGTCGTTCAGGTTGAATTGCCCGCGCGCGACGATCGATCCCTGGGCGGTCCCGTCGGTCATGCCGATCGTCGGATTCAGCAGGACATAGCCATTGTTGTACCGCCGCCGATACTCGATTGCCAGATTGGGGCCGGACCGTGAGGTCATCATCGGAATGATGGTGGCGTCGGATTGTTCGTCGATGACCCAATAATACGGCTGGGCGTAGAACGCGCCGATATTGGACGACATCCCGGCCGACGGGGTGAGCAGACCGGACTGGCGCTTCACCGACGGGTCCGGATGCCAGAAATACGGCATATAGGCGACCGGCACGCCATACATCTGCAAGACGGAGTCGTAATACTCGATCTTCTTGTTTTCCAGATCCTGCACGGCGGACGCGGCACGGATCTGCCAGAGCGGCGCGCGTTTCGGGTCCTCGGCGCAAAGATCGCAGCTTGAATAGACGACCTTGGACAACTCGTTGATCGCACCGTCGGTGCGGCGCATGCCATTGGCCACGATGCGGCCGTTCTGTTCCAGAATCGCGCTCATGCCCTTCAGGATGCCGTCGCGCATGTTGCGGGTCATCTCGGCGTATTCGGCGAACATCACCTGGCCGCTCGGCTCCAGCAGCACGACGTTGCCCTTGGCGGCGGCGACGCCGGTGTTGCGGTCGAAGGTGATCTGGTCGGCGCGCAGGACGTGGTCGTTCTGCCAGGCCTCCACCCGGCCGCGCGCGACCACCAGGGCGTTGTCGCGATCGTATTCAACGGCATCGGCGGTGAAGGTGACCGGGTCGTTGCGCGACGCCGACGGGCCGCCGCCGGCACCCGCCCCGGCCCCCACGGCAGCCAACGCGCCGAACTGCGCCAGCGCGGGGCGAGGTGCCAGCCCGTTGCAAAGCAGCATCAGGACCACCAGAACGGGGCCAACCAAAACGGGAGGCAACGCCGCAAACCGGATCGAACAGCCGAACCGCATGATCATCCATCTTCCGTGTGCAAGAGCAGCGCGACGGTCAGCATCAGCCCGGCCGCGGCCGGCGCCCAGGCGGCCAGGACCACCGGCAGGATACCGGACTGGCCGAATTCCTCCGCCACCTTGGAGACGACGAACAGGGCAAAGCCCGCCGCCACCCCGCTGCCGATCATTCGCGCCACGCCGCCCCGGCGGGCCGGTCGCATTGAGAATCCCGCCGACAACAGGGCCATGGTGGCGGCAAGCAGCGGCAATGCCAACAGGGCCTGGAAATGCAGCCGGTGGCGGATCGACGAAAACCCGGACCGGTCGAGCAGAGCGATGAAATCCGGCAAGGCCCAGACCGACAAGGTGCTGGGGGAGGCGAAGCTCTCCTGCACCCGGGTCACGGTCAGGTCCGTCGGCAAGTCCAACGTCGCGGCCGGTTCCGGCATCTGCTCCGGGCGGATGGTGCGGACTTGTTCCAGGCGCCAGTGGCGATTCACCAGAGTCGCCCGCCCGGCCTCGATCCGCGCCAGCAGCCGGTCGCCGTCGTCGAGGCGAAACACGCTGACCCCGCGGGCCGTCAGCCGGTCGCCGCGCAGTTCAACCCCGAGGGCGTGGATGATGGCGACGCCGCGGGGAACAAG
>CAMBXJ010000416.1 GCA_945871455.1 Asaia bogorensis | reverse complement strand
GGCTTCAAACCATCCATTCCGGTCGTGTGGTGCGGATTGTATCCGGTGGATGCCGACGATTTCGAGAAGCTGCGCGAAAGCCTGGGCAAGCTGCGGCTGAACGATGCGAGTTTTCACTACGAAGCGGAAACGTCGGCCGCGCTGGGTTTCGGCTTCCGGTGTGGCTTCCTGGGCCTGCTGCACCTGGAGATTATCCAGGAGCGTCTGACCCGCGAATTCGACCTGGAACTGATCGCCACCGCGCCTTCGGTTGTCTATCAGATCTACCAGACTAACGGGCAGATGACGGAACTGCACAATCCAGTGGACATGCCGGATGCCTCGACGATCGACCGGATCGAGGAGCCTTGGATCAAGGCGACGATCATGGTCCCGGACGATTATCTGGGTGCCGTGCTGGCGCTGTGTTCCGAACGGCGCGGCGTGCAGGTGGACCTGACCTATGTCGGCAACCGGGCGATGGCGGTGTATCGCCTGCCGTTGAACGAAGTCGTGTTCGACTTTTACGACCGGCTGAAATCTTGCTCCCGCGGGTATGCCAGTTTCGACTACCAGATGGACGGATATGCGGAGAGCGAGCTGGTCCGCATCTCCATTCTGGTGAACGGCGATCTGGTGGATGCGTTGTCGTTCATCGCGCACCGGGCGGCGGCGGAGCATCGGGGGCGGTCGATCTGCGGGCGGTTGAAGGATTTGATCCCCAAGCAGTTGTTCAAGATCGCCATCCAGGCCGCGATCGGCAGCCGCGTGATCGCGCGGGAGACCATCAGTGCCCTATCGAAGGACGTGACCGCGAAATGCTACGGGGGAGACATCTCCCGCAAGCGGAAGCTGTTGGAGAAGCAGAAAGAGGGCAAAAAGCGGATGCGCCAGTTCGGCAAGGTCGAAATCCCGCAATCCGCGTTCCTGGCCGCCTTGAAGATGGATGCGTGAGGCTGGCGGGGTTCGAGCACGTGGGCGACGCCCGACAATAGCGGTTTCATTTGGCGGGGTGCTCGGGGGGAGGAAGGGAAGCCTTGGGGCTCCGCCCCTAACCCCGCGAGGGCTTCGCCCTTCGAACCCACCAGGGGCTACGGCCCCTGGACCGCGATCAGTTGGGTCGGGGAAGAATGGGGGCCGACCATGGCGTTTCAACGTCCGTGTCGGCCCCCATTCTTACCCGATCCAATAGTTGGCATCCAAGGCCCTGCCTTGGTGGGGGTCGAGGGGGCAAAGCCCCTCGCAGGATTAGGGGCGGAGCCCCTGGCGCTTTTCTTCCTCACCCCATCGCCCTGCCCAATAAAGCCGCTATGGTTGTGCCTCGCCTAACCGCCTACCAGCCCACCGCGTAGGCCGAACGCCTCGGGTCCGCGCCGGCCCAGCGCACATCCGCGTCCAGTTGGTGTCGTATCGTCACGACCGACCCGGCCTGATATTTCCGTTCCGGCCACCATTCCACCGTATGGCCCATCGCCGACAGCATATCCCCGACCTGGGCTCCGACATCGCCTTCCACGCATAGCAGGCCCGGCCGGTAGGTGTGCGGCAGGGTCGATTCGGGCCAGGAGTAGCTGGCGAACCTGGGGGCCTCCACCGCGCTTTGCGGGTCCATTCGGAATACCGCCTGGTTCAGGAATACCTGCAACATCGCCTGACCCAGCACCTCACTGCCGGGGGACCCGAACGGTATGACCGCCTTCCCCTCGGCCACCGCGATCGCCGGGTTGGCGGACATGCGGGGGCGACGCCCGGGACCGACGCGTCCGGGATGCGACAGTCCGGAATAACCGCGAGACCCCCACATCGACGCCGTGATCCCGGTTCCCGGCACGACGGGTCCTCCGATCGTTCCGTCGCTGGGCGTGGCCGCGAACACATCGCCGGCCCGGTCCACCACGCAGAGGAAGGAGGTCGCGGGCTTTTCCCCGACCAGTTCCGCCCCCGATCCGGCCGATGGGTCGGGCAGCCATATCGGGGCCGATCCACCGCGCGCCGAACCGGCCGGGGGCAATCCTGGCCACGCCTGGGCGGGATCCAGCAAACGCCGCCGCGTCGTCGCAAAGTCCTTCGACAGCAACACATCGAGCGGCACGTCCTCGAAGTCGGGATCGCCGAAATAGGCCTCCCGGTCCGCCGCCGCCAGCTTCAGGGCTTCCGTCACCGCATGCACATAGGCGGCCGAGTTATGGCCCATCGCGGCAAGGTCCAACCCTTCCAGGATGTTCAACGCCTCCAGCACCATCGGCCCCTGCGACCAGGCGCCGCAACCGTACACATCGAAGTCGTGGAACCGGGTACGAGCGGGTGGTTCTACCTTGGCCTGGAAGCTGGCCAGGTCCGCGCCCGACAGCCAACCGCCGTTTTCCCGCTGATGGCGGACGATCGCGCGGGCAATGTCGCCGCGATAGAATGCGTCGTGCGCGGCGGACAACCCGGCTTCTCGACCGTTTCCGGACGCAGCCCGTTCCGCGTCGGCCATGTATTGTAAGGTGCGGCCCAGATCCTCCTGCCGGAAGATCGAGCCCACCACCGGCGCCGCGCCGTCCGGCAGGAAGATCGCGGCGGTGGTCGGATAGCGCGCGATCTCGGCTCGTTTGGAGGCGATGATCTCGTGGAACATCGGATAGGCCGGGAATCCGTCACGCGCGAAGCGGATCGCCGCCGCGGCCACGTCGCCGAAGGACATGGTGCCCCAGCGGCGCAGCGCCTCGATCCAATTGCCGGGCGCGGCGGGGACGACGGTGTGCAGCAGCCCGTCCGGGATGCGGCCGCCGTAGCGGTCGTGGAAGACGGCGATATCCGCCGCCGCGGGCCACGGCCCGACCCCGCAGACGACCTCCACCTTCCCGCCCAGGCGGACCATGATGGGGGCCACGCCGCCGAAGCCGACGAACTGGCTTTCCAGAACGTCTATCGCCAGTCCGGTTGCCACGCCGGCATCGACCGCGTTGCCGCCGGCCTCCAACACCTGCATCCCGGCCTGGGAGGCGTAGTAATGGCCGGAGACCACGACATGCCGGCGTGCCATCAGATTGGGACGGCGCGGGCGGTTGGGCCCAAACAGGCGAGTGGTGTCGATCCCAGTGGTGTCAATCGGGGCGGTGTCAATCAGGGCGGGGTCGATCATAGGGAGATCACCGAATGCCGCGGCCTGCCCCAATCGGCCGCACCCTCGGCACAGCGGGAGACATCTTCTTCCAGCATCAGGCGCTGGGCCACCAATTCCCGGGCCGCGGCGACGATGGCCGCCTGGTAGGTGGCCTTGTCGGCATAACGCTCCTGGATGGACGGTCTGGGGTCGCCGGTCGCCACCCGTTCGGACGCGGTTTCGGGGAATGGGATGTAGCTTCCCTCGAAGCGCCATTGGATGCCATGGCCATAGCCTCGGGCGCGTGGATTCCAGCCGGTGTAGGTGCCCAAGGGAGCCTGCACCATCGGCGCGCGAACGCCGGGGATGTCGTTGCCGTCCGCGTCGACGGACGGGACCAGCACGGTGTAGCGCAGGCCGGGCGCGCCGTCGGGATCGTTCTTGCCGTGTACGATTTCCGGCGGCTCGCGCAGAATGCCCTTGTCGGCGTCGGGGCCGAAATCCAGCAGGGTCAGGACGTTGGGTTCGACCAACACGGATGTGCCGGGGATCGAGGGGTATTGCTGCTTCCAGGTCTCGTAATCCACCAGCGTGCCGTCGGCGCGGGTGGGGATGCGGCTGTGCGGCGGCGGCGTGTGGTTGGTGGCCCATTCGTCCATCGCCACCATCATCGCTCGGAACAACATCGACGTGGCGACGTTGTTGGAGAAATGGTGCCCGATCCCGCTGGCCGGGGCCTTCAGCAACGGGTCCGCGCCGTGCTGGGAACTGGACCAGCAATACACCCGCACCGTCTCCGGTTGCGGCAGGTCGTTGCCGAGCGTGTCGGTGTGGGCGAGGGAGCCTCGGCGGACCCAGTATTCGGTGGCGCTTTGGGTGTGGAAGACCAGGGGATCGGTTTCCGGTCGTTTCAGGATGGCGTCCTGCTTGCCGGTCAGATGGT
>CAMBXJ010000415.1 GCA_945871455.1 Asaia bogorensis | reverse complement strand
TCCTGCGGGATAAGCGTGCCGGTGGACGATCCGCCGTCAACCGACAGGGTCTGCCCATTCACATAGCGCCCGGCGGCCGAGGCCAGGAAGATGGCGGCGCCAGCGACCTCGTCGGGTTCGCCGATCCGCAGCATCGGATTGTCGCGCGTCGTCTTGCGGTAGCGCACCGGGTCTTCCCACAGCGCGCGGGCGAAATCGGTGCGCACCAGGCCGGGCGCGATGCCGTTGGCGCGCACATTCCGCGGCCCCCATTCCACCGCGAGATTGCGGATCATCGCCAGATCGGCCGCCTTCGAGATGCCATACAGCCCCAAGGTGGCGGTGCCACGCAGCCCGGCGATGGATGAAATGATGGTGAACGAACCCGCGCCGCGTTCGGCCATCAGCGGGCATGTCATGTTCGCCAGCCAGAAATTCGACCGCACATTGGTGCCCATTACCCGTTCGAACACCTCGTCCGAGGCGCCCAGCATCGGGCCCATGTAAGGATTCACCGCGGCATTGGCGACGACGATGTCCACCCCGCCCAGTTGCGCCACGGTCTGATCGACCAGGTTCCGCAACTGATCCTTGTTGGCGATATGACAGGCCACCGCGATCGCCTTTCCGCCGGCATCGCGGATGCCCTGCGCCACCTTGTCGCAAGCATCCTGCTTGCGGCTGGACACCACGACGCTGGCCCCATGTTCGGCCATGCGGGTGGCAATCGCGAGGCCGATTCCCTTGGTCGCTCCGGTGACGATGGCAACCTTGCCGGTCAAATCGAACAGCGATGACATGAATTGGGTTTCCTCGTTCTTGGCGGGATCGCTACCCGTGAGTATGCTGGTGGTTTGGGGAACGTCAATCAGGCCGAGAAAAATGGAATCCAAGCGCACCACGATCTACAGCCGTCAGGAACTCACGCGACTGCTGCATCCCGCGAGCGTCGCCGTCATTGGCGCATCGACCCGCGCCGGGTCCTTCGGCGAGCGGGTGATGTTCAACCTGCGCCATTACGGCGGGCGCTATTACCCGGTGAATGGGCGCTATCAGACCATCGGCGAGCACAAGTGCTACGCGAACGTGCGCGACCTGCCGGAAGTGGTGGATTGCGCGGTCATCACCGCGGCGCGGGAAGCGGTGGAGGAAATCGTCCTCGATTGCGCCAAAATGGGCGTCGGTGGGGCGATCATCTTTGCATCCGGCTACTCGGAGACCGGCAAGGACGATCGCATCGCCCAGCAGCTTCGCCTCGCCGCGATCGCCCAGGAAACCGGGATGCGGATCGTCGGGCCGAACTGCATCGGCGTGGTGAACGCGCAGTTGGATTCGCGCATCACCTTCATGGACATCACCCCGATTCCCCAGCCCACCAAGCACGCCGTCGGCATCATCAGCCAGTCCGGGGCACTCGGCATGGCCATGGCGCAGGGTGTGGTGCGCGGGCATTCGGTGTCGCACGTGTTCACCTCCGGCAACAGTTGCGACGTCGATATGGCTGACTATGTCAGCTACCTCGCCGACGACCCGGCATGCGCGTCCATCGCCTGCGTGTTCGAGGGCATGTCGACCCCGGAACGCCTGCTGATGGCGGCGGAAAAGGCATGGAACGCGAACAAGCCCCTGGCGATCTTCAAGATGGCGTCCGGCGAGCAGGGTGCCCGCGCCGCGATGTCGCATACCGGGTCCCTGGCCGGGTCCCACGAATCCTATCGCGCGGTGTTCAGGAAGGCCGGCGCGGTGATGGTGGACGATTTCGAGGCGCTGCTGGAAACCGCTGCGTTCTTCGCCAAAGCCCCCGCCCCGAAAGCTGCAGGGGCCGCGGTGGTGGCGGCATCCGGCGGGGCCGCGATCATGGCCGCCGACCGTGCCGAACAGCACGGCGTGCCGATGCCGCAGCCAATCGATTCGGTCCGCGAGATCCTGGAATCCCGGATTCCCGAGTTCGGCTCCTCCCGCAATCCCTGCGACGTCACCGCCCAGATCCTGGCCGATCCCGAATCGCTGGGCATCTGCGCGGGCGCCCTGTTGAGCGATCCGCAATACGGCATTCTGGTTTCGCCCATGACCTATGGGTCCGCCGCGGGGGCAACCCGCCCCATGGTGTTCAACGAACTGGCGAAGCAGCACGGCAAGATGGCCGCTGTTGTTTGGCAGACGGAATGGCAGGATGGCCCGGGCGTGGTCGATGCCGGTCAGGCCGATCGGTTGGCATTGTTCCGCTCGATGAACGCCTGTTTCGCCACCCTGGCCGCCTGGCAATGGCGAGAGGACAAGCGCCAGGCCGGCGCCCAAATCGTCCCCGCTTCCGATCCGGCACTGGTTGCCAAGGCACGCGCGCTGATTGCCGCTTCCGGCGGACGCACCCTGACCGAACGGGAGGCCAAGGAAGTCCTCGCGCTGTATGACATCCCCGTGGTGGGCGAGACCCTCGCCGGCTCCGAGGACGAAGCCGTCAACGCCGCCACCCGCTTGGGCTACCCGGTGGTGCTGAAAGTCGAATCCCCCGATCTGCCGCACAAGACCGAGGCCGGCGTCATCCGCCTCAACCTCCGCTCGGCCGATGAGGTCCGCGCCGGCTATCAGGCCGTGATGGCGAACGCGGCGAAGGTCGAACCCCCGCCGGCGATCAATGGCGTGCTGGTGCAGCCGATGGTGCCGCAAGGGGTCGAAATGGTGGTCGGCGCCACCAACGACCCGCTGTTCGGACCGATGATCGTGGTCGGTCTGGGTGGCATCCTGGTGGAGGTGCTGAAGGATACCGCGTTGGCCCCCGCCCCGGTTACGCCGTCCGAGGCGATGGGGATGCTGCGAAGCCTGAAGGGCGTGAAGCTGCTGGAAGGCTTCCGCGGCATGGCGGCGGTTGACATGGACGCGCTGGCCGGCGTGATCAGCCGGGTTTCCCGCTTCGTGGCCGATCATCGCGACAGCGTGGCGGAACTGGACGTGAACCCGCTGATCTGCGCGGGCGATCGGATCACCGCGGTGGATGCGCTGATCGTGCCGATCGGGGTGACCGGGGGGCATTGAATCGGGCACTGAATCTGGTGGGCATTGTGGTCACCGGATGACTACATTGGTGGCATGAGTGAACACAGCGTCGCCCAGGCAAAGGCCCATTTGTCGGAACTGATCGACCGTACGCTGGCGGGGGAAGACATCGTGATCACCCGCCACGGCCGGCCGGTCGTGGAACTGCATGCCGTGAGGCCAGCGCCCCGCCCCATCTCGGATGCCGATTTGGATTGGCTGGCGGAGCGGCGGATGGGCCGCGTCAATCCAAGCAGCGACGCCCGCGAACTGGTGCGTCAAATGCGCGACGAAGGCTGGTGACTCAGGTCTATCTGGACACCAGCGTCCTTGTGGCGATGTTCACCGATGACGCCTTGATCCCTCGCAGCGACGCGATGCTGCGAGGTTCGAGGTACATCCTCGCGTTGAGTGATTTCGGTGCCGCCGAACTGGCATCCGCGATCGGTCGATTGGTTCGTATGAACCAGATGACGCCAGACACGGCACGAGCCGGCTTCGAAGATTTCGATCACTGGGTCGCAAGCTCGGCCGAGCGGGTTGCCCTGACGTCGGCTGACGTAAAGGCAAGTGAAGTCCTGTTGCGGCGCATGGATCTGGGTCTGCGGACCGAAGACGCCTTGCATATCGCTATCGCCAGGCGGACAGGTGCAACGCTCGCGACCTTCGACAAGCGCATGGGCGAAGCTGCTCGTTCCGTAGAGATCGCCGTCATAGGTGTGTAGTGTCTCGGGCCGCGCCGGTCCTGTCGTTCGATCATCGACTCCCGCCCAACGCCGGAGGAACCCACAATGAAAATCACCGCACTCCGTGCCCATCCCGTCTCCGTCACTCTGCCCGCGACCTTCTGGGTCGGTAATTCGTCCTTCAACTCGGCAACCGTCGTGGTGGTCCAGGTCGAGACCGATCAGGGCCTGACCGGGCTTGCCACCCTGCACGGGCGCGGCATGAAGACCGTCTGCGCCATGATCCACGAACTTCAGGACCTGGTCGTCGGCATGGACCCG
>CAMBXJ010000414.1 GCA_945871455.1 Asaia bogorensis | reverse complement strand
CCCACGCCCTCGGCGGCACGCGGCATCCTGGAAGCCATCCATTGGAAACCCGCCATCGTCTGGCGAATCGACCGCATTCACGTCCTGAAGCCGATCCGCTTCGCCAGCTTTCGCCGCAACGAAGTCGGCGCCAAGGCCAGCGCCGCGCTCGCGGGACGGGCGATGCGCGCGGGCTCGGTCGCTGGCCTCGGGCTGTCGATCGACAGCGAACGCCAGCAACGCGCCGCGACGATGCTGATCGACGTGGACTACATCATCGAAGCCCATTTCGACATGACGGATCGCGCCAACGGCGACGATCCCTCCAAGCATATCGCGATGTTCAATCGCCGCGCCGAAACCGGCCAATGCTTTCACCGCCCCTGCCTTGGCACCCGCGAGTGTCCCGGTGATTTCGCGCTGCTGCCCGAGGGCGCGCCGCTGCCGGACAGCAAGCTGCCGTCTGACCAGCGCACGCGCGACCTGGGCTGGATGCTGCACGACATCGACTTCTCCCACGACCGCACCTCCCGCTTCTTCCGCGCTCGGCTTGAGGACGGTGTGCTGGACGTCAACAAATGCGTGGCCGAAGGGCTGGTCGCATGACCATCCTGCAGGCGCTCGATCATTACTATGATCGGATGGCCGCGCGGGACGACGTGGTCCTGCCCGGCTGGTCGAACGAGCCGATCGGCATCGTCCTCGAACTGGCGGAAGATGGCACGCTGCTGGCGGTCGAGACCCGGCTGGACGAGCGTGGCAAGCCGCAGCCGGCGCGGGTGCCGAAATGGTTCTCCCGGCAGGGGAGAGGCTCCACGCCGAATTTCCTGTGGGACAACGCCGCCTATGTGTTGGGTCTGGGCGACAAGGACCCGGGCAAGACCGCGCGCGATCACGCGGCGTTCAAGGCCTTGCACCTGAAGGAACTGGCCCGAGAGACCGATGCGGGTCTGGTGGCGCTTTGCAGGTTCCTGGACCAATGGGACCCCGCCAACGGATTACCGCAAGGGTACAGCGAAAAATTCCTCGCATGGAATATTGGTTTCCGACTGCGCGGGGAGACGCGGCTGTTGCACGAGCATTCCTCGGTCGCCGCGCATGTCGAGCGGCTGAGCGCCACGGATGAAGACGGGCCGATCGGGTTCTGCCTGGTGCGCGGCCAGCGCCTGCCGCTGGTGCGGCTGCATCCAATGATCAAAGGGGTGAAGGATTCGAGCGGCAAGACGGTGGCCGAAGCACCGCTGGTTTCGTTCAATAAGGACGCATTTATGTCCTATGGTAAGGAGCAAGGGTTCAATGCGCCGACATCGCAAGCTGCTGCCTTTCGCTATAGCGCAGCGCTGAGCTCGCTTCTGGCATGGAGCGGGCGCAACCGATTGCAAATAGGCGACGCGTCGGTCACGTTCTGGGCAGACGCCTCAGCCTATGACGCCGCCCAGGCCGAGGCGATGGCACGGGCGGCCGAGGACGCGTTCGGCGCGGAATTTGATGATACCTCGCCCCCGGTCAGCGCCAATGATGAACAAGAACGAGCCTCGATTGGGGACGCCCTGACCAAAGTGGCGGCCGCGCGGGCGCAACAAGGTGTGGCTCCTGTCTTGCTGGCGGGTGTGCTGTTCCATGTCCTGGGTCTCGTCGCCCCCAATCCCGGTCGGCTTTCGGTACGCTACTGGATCAGCAATACCTTTGCGCACTTCCGGGAGGCTCTGGATCGTCATGCCCTGGCGGTGGCGATCGACCCGCCGCCCTGGCGTGGCAAATCTCCGTCGATCCAGCGCCTGTTGGTCACGACCACGGCCTTGCAGGAGAAATTCACGAACATCCCCAACGGTCTTGCTGCCGAGGTGATGCGCGCGGTTCTGACGGGCGCTCCGTATCCCCGAACCTGGCTCGCCGCTGCGATCATCCGCCTGCGCGCCGGTGACGACCCCAGGCGTGGGTGGCACGCCGCCGCGATCAAAGCCTGTCTCAGCCGCATGCACAACGAGGAGACCCCGCCCGTGTCGCTCGATCCCGACAATCCAAGCCCGGCCTACCAACTCGGCCGGCTGTTTGCCGTGCTGGAGGCCGCGCAATACGCGGCGCTCGGCCGCGTCAACGCCTCGATCGCAGATCGGTACTACGGCGCCGCGTCGGCGACGCCCGCACGGGTGTTCGGCGCGTTGTTGCGCGGCGCGCGCACCCATATCTCAGACGCGCGCAAGCGGGGCCAGGGATTATGGGTCGAACGCCGGATCGGTGAAATCATGGCCCATCTGGATGGAGATCTGCCGCGCACGCTGCGCCTGGAAGACCAGGGCCGTTTTGCGATCGGCTACTACCACGAGCGCGCCTTCCGTCCCGCCAAAGCAGACGCCGAGATCCCCGATCCCTCCGATGCCCAGGAGACGGCCTGATGCCCCGCCCCGGAGCCTTGCAGCACCGCCACGAGTTCGTGCTGTTCTTCGACGTGGCGAACGGCAACCCGAACGGCGATCCCGACGCAGGCAACATGCCGCGCATGGATCCCGAAACCGGCCACGGCCTGGTCAGCGATGTCTCGCTGAAGCGCAAGGTCCGAAACTACGTTGAAATGGCGAAGTCCGACGCGCCGCGATTCCGCATCTATGTCACCGAGGGCGCGGTGCTGAACGAAAAGCATCGGGAAGCCTATATCCGTGAACGTCCGGATGACCCGAAGGCGCGGACGGATCGGAAGCTGACGCCCAAGTCCGACGAGGAAGCCGCGCGCCTGCGCGACTTCATGTGCGATAATTTCTACGACATCCGGACTTTCGGCGCGGTGCTGTCCACCGGTATCAACGCCGGCCAGGTGCGCGGTCCGGTGCAGTTCAGCTTCGCGCGTTCCGTCGAACCGGTGCTGCCGTTGGAAATCTCCATCACCCGAATGGCCGCCACCAACGAGGCGGAGAAAAAGGAACGGGCCGAGGGCGAGGACGACACGGAAAAGCGCGGCGACAAGCGCACCATGGGACGAAAGCATATCGTGCCGTACGGGCTGTACCGGGCGCATGGCTATGTTTCGGCCCCGTTGGCGGCCGACGACCGCAAGGGCACGGGGTTCACCGATGAAGACCTGGACTTGCTGTTCACCGCGCTGCTTGAAATGTTCGAGCACGACCGCTCCGCCGCGCGCGGCGAGATGACGACCCGCAAGCTGCTGATCTTCCGCCATGCCTCGGCCCTTGGTTCCGCGCGGACGCAGGACCTGTTCGGCCGGGCGACAGTACTGCGGAAATGGCGTGGCGACGAATATGAAATCGGCGATCCGCGGTTGGACAACGCCCCGCCCGCCCGCGCGTTCACGGACTACCGGATCGTCGTAGATGGCAATGACCCGCCCGCGGGGATCGAGATCATTGAGCGTTGAGATGCTGACCGAGCAGGTCGAGGACGGGTTGATCCCGCTCTCGGCCCTGCAGCACTATCTGGTCTGCCCGCGGCAATGCGCGCTGATCCATGTCGAACAGCTATGGATCGACAACGCCGCCACGGCCGAAGGTCACTTGCTGCATGAGCGTGTCGATGCCGGCGGCGGGCAAACCCGGCCGGGTGTGCGGATCGCGCGCGGGCTGCAACTACGCTCTCTGGCATTGGGCGTGGCGGGCAAGGCCGACGCGGTGGAGTTCCGGGGCACACCGCCGCAGCCATTCCCAGTGGAATACAAGCGCGGCCGACCCAAATCGCACCGTGCGGATGAAGTGCAACTTTGCGCCCAGGCCATCTGCCTGGAAGAGATGTGCGGTCTGGCTGTGCCGGAGGGGGCGTTGTTCTACGGCAAGGAGCGCCGGCGCACGCGGGTGTTGTTCGATGCCGAGTTGCGCGCGTTGACGGCACGCATCGCTGCCGAAGCCCGAGCGATGATCGCCACCGACCACACCCCCACGCCAGTCAGTATCCCCGCCTGCCGCGGATGCTCCCTGATTGACGGCTGCTGGCCCGAGCGTTTGGGGAAGCCGCCGAACGTCGATCGCTGGCTGGCGGCCCAGTTCGCGGCGGACCCGACATGAAGAAATTACTCAACACCATCTACGTGACGACAGAG
>CAMBXJ010000413.1 GCA_945871455.1 Asaia bogorensis | reverse complement strand
CTCCTGATCGCCAACCGTGGAGAAATCTCCATCCGCATCGCCCGCACCGCGGCCGCGATGGGAATAACCACGGTCGCGGTCCATGCCGAGGACGACGCGGCCTCCCTGCACACCCGCCGCTCCGACGAGGCCCGTGCTCTGAAAGGCCGCGGCGTCGGCGCCTATCTCGATGCCGCCGGCCTGATTGCCGCCGCGACCGAGACTGGCTGCGACGCCATTCATCCCGGCTACGGATTCCTCGCCGAAAACGCCGCCTTCGCCCGCGCCTGCGAGGCAGCGGGGCTGGTTTTCGTCGGCCCGACGCCGGCCTCGCTCGATCTGTTCGGCGACAAGACGGCAGCGCGCGTGTTCGCGGCGCATTGCGGTGTCCCTCTGGTGCCGGGCACGGCCGGCGCCACTGACCTGCCTACCGCGCAGGCGTTCATGGCTGGCCTCGGCGAAGGCGCGGCGGTGATGGTCAAGGCGCTCGCCGGCGGGGGCGGACGCGGCATGCGACCGGTCCACGCCGTCGCCGACCTCCCATCTGCGTATGAACGCTGCCGAGCGGAGGCGCTGGCGGGATTTGGGAATGGAGATTTATATGTGGAGCGGCTGTTTCCGCGCGCGCGCCATATCGAGGTGCAGGTCATCGGCGACGGCACCGGTGCGGTCGCGCATCTATGGGAACGCGAATGCAGCGTCCAACGCCAACGCCAGAAACTGATCGAAATCGCCCCTGCCCCCAACCTGGCGCAAGGCGTTCGCGCTAGGCTGCTGGACGCCGCGGTCAGGCTGGCCGCCGCAGCCAACTACCGCAACGCCGGCACGTTCGAGTTCCTGGTCGATGCCGCCGATCCCGGCGATATGGCGGAGATCGCCTTCATCGAAGCCAACGCCCGGATCCAGGTCGAACACACCGTCACCGAAGAAATCACCGGCATCGACCTGGTCGAAGCCCAGTTGCGCATCGCCGGCGGCGAGACCTTGGCCGACATCCACTTGACCCAGCCGGAAGTCCCCTCCCCGCGCGGCATTGCCATGCAGGTCCGCGTCAACCTGGAAACCATGACGGAAGACGGCAACGCCAGGCCGGTCGGCGGAGTCCTGAGCGCCTATGAAGCGCCCAGCGGCGCCGGCGTGCGGGTGGATGGGTATGGATACGCAGGGTATCGCACCAATCCGTCCTTCGATTCGTTGCTCGCCAAGGTGATCGTTACCGCCCCATCCGGCCGGCTGGACGACGTCGCCGCCCGCACCGGTCGCGCGCTGGCGGAATTCCGTATTGCCGGCGCGGCCACCAACACGCCGTTCCTGCTGGCTCTACTGCGCCATCCCGGCCTTCTGAACGGCCAGGTGCACACACGCTTCGTGGAGGAGGAAATCGCTGGACTGCTCGCCACCACCGGCGAACCCCATAAGCGGCTCTATTTCGAGCCTGGCCCCGCCCCCGGCGCGCCCCGCACCGCCGGCATAAGGCTGAAAACCACCGATCCGCTGGCGATCGTTGCGCTGGGCAAAGGTCCCGATGCCGCGATCCCGGCGATGAACGAAGCCCCGCCGGAACCCGCATTCTCGGCGGATATCGAAGGTCCGGACGGCACCAAACCAGTCCCCGCCCCCATGCAGGGCACCATCGTCAGCCTGGACGTGGCGGAAGGCGATACCGTACGCAAGGGTCAATCCGTGCTGGTCATGGAAGCAATGAAGATGCAGCACGAAATCGCCGCCCCGGTCGGCGGCATCGTGCGCGCGGTCACGGTCGCCGTCGGCGACACGGTGTTTGAAGCGCATCCCCTGTTGTTCATCGAGGAAACCGAAGACGCCAGCGGCGTCGCCACGGCAGCGAAGGCGATTGACCTGGATCTTATCCGCCCCGATCTGGCGGAAGTAATGGCGCGTCAGGCCAAAGCGCTCGATGACGCCCGGCCGGCCGCCGTCGCCCGCCGACGCAAAACCGGCCAGCGCACCGCGCGGGAGAACCTGGACGACCTGGTCGATCCCGGCTCCTTCGTCGAATATGGCGCACTGACCATCGCCGCGCGTCGAAGCACCACGCCGATTGCCCAATTGATCGACGAATCCCCCGCCGACGGCTTCGTCATGGGCCTGGCCCACATCAACGGCGAGCATTTCCAGGAAGACACCAGCCGGGTCGTGGTCGGCGCCTATGACTACACCGTCATGGCCGGCACCCAGGGCAAGAAGAACCACAAGAAACAGGATCGGATGTACGAACTCGCCGAGAAATGGCGGCTTCCCACCCTGATCTTCACCGAAGGCGGCGGCGGGCGCGGCAGCGATCCTGACTATATCTCGATCCTCGGCGGCACCAGCGACACGTTCAACCAGTTCCCTCGCCTGAGCGGCCTGGTGCCGGTGGTCGGCATTGCCTCCGGTCGTTGCTTCGCCGGCAACGCGGTGCTGCTGGGCTGCTGCGACGTCATCATCGCCACCGCAAACGCCACCATCGGCATGGCCGGCCCGGCCATGATCGAAGGCGGCGGACTGGGTGTCTACCGCCCGGAAGACGTCGGGCCGATGAGCATCCAGGTGCCGAATGGCGTAGTGGACATCGCCGTGTCGGACGAACGGGAAGCGGCCCGGGTCGCGCGCCAATACCTGTCTTACTTCCAGGGCCGCGTGAAAGACTGGACCTGCGCCGACCAGCGCCTGCTGCGCCACGCCGTGCCGGAAAACCGCATGCGTGCCTATGACATGCGCGCGCTGATCGAAACCCTGTCAGACACCGGCTCCATGCTTGAAATCCGCAAGGGCTTCGGGTTCGGCATGATCACCGCGCTGATCCGGGTGGAAGGCCGACCGATGGGCGTCGTCGCCAACAATCCCCTCCATCTCGGCGGTGCGATCGACAGCGACGCCGCGGACAAGGCCGCCCGGTTCATGCAGTTGTGTGACGCTCATGACGTGCCGCTGCTTTACCTGTGCGACACGCCCGGCAACATGGTCGGACCCGAGGCGGAAAAGACCGCCCTGGTCCGCCATTGCGCCCGCGCCTACGTGGTCGGCGCCAACGTTACTGTCCCGACCTTCATGGTCATCACCCGCAAGGCCTATGGCCTCGGCGCGCAGGCGATGGGCGGCGGCAACCTGCTGATCGGCGCCTTCTGCGTGTCCTGGCCCACCGGCGAGTTCGGCGGCATGGGCCTGGAAGGCAAGGTCAAGCTCGGCCACCAACGCCAGTTCGCCGCGATCCAGGACCCGGCCGAACGGCTGGCGCTGTACGAAAAACTGGTGGCCGAGGAATATGAGCGCGGCAAGGCCCTGAATGTCGGATCGTTATACGAAGTCGACGACGTGATCGACCCGGCCGAGACGCGCCGCTGGATCGTCGCCGGCTTGCGCGCGATGCCGCCCGCGGTGAAGCGGGACGGCAAAAAGCGCGGCTGGGTGGACGCGTGGTAAGCGTCCGTCCGGAAGCATGGAAACCTGTTCGGGTCCCGCCGGACCACCATCAAGCATAACCGTGGCACCTACATTTCGAGGCCGGCAACATCGGCTTCGGCCTGGAAATGCAGCGACCGCCGGTCGGCGATGGCGGCCTGGCGATTCACGTGCTGGGCGATATCGGCGGGTCCACCCGCAAATCCTATGTCGAGGAAACGGAACTTCTGGCCTTCGATTGTTTCCCGGACGGCGCGCATTACCACTTTCGCCCGCGCAACAAGAACGATCGCATCTACTGGGACATGACCTTGGTCGAGGACCCTCTCGACTGGCTGTTCGAACAATTGGAATACCGCAGGCTCGGCGCCATGATCGAGCGTGCCGGCTACCCGCGGGTCGCCGCCGATCTGGATCCGGACAAGGTCGCTTCCGTGCTGCCCGCGATGAAGAAACGAGCGTTCGAGATGTGGGAGGAAGGCGAGAAATTGACCGGTCACAAGGGGCTGCCCTTGGCCCCGACACCGAACCTTGTCGCTGACTAGGACGACACCGGTCGAACCCTATGTCCGACCAGTCAGCCGCCGATTGTCGCGCTGAAACAACGTCGCGTTGGGGGTCGCACATCGGGAAGCGCGCGGCATCGATTGG
>CAMBXJ010000412.1 GCA_945871455.1 Asaia bogorensis | reverse complement strand
ATTGCGAAGCCTGCCAGCACCGGAACCCTCCGCCGGATCGGCCCGCCCGGGTCGCAAAGACAGGTCAACAGCGCCGCCAGGGCGGATTCGTGCAGAATGGGCCACCGGAAAATCTCGCTGACCGCCATGATGACGGCGACCGACAGAGCGGCCCGGACGCCCTCCACAAGGCTGACCGCGCCGAAATTCAGGCCGAGGGGCAGACGAGCAAGGTCCGGGGCGCCGCCCGAACCGGGACCGCGGGGTCTGGCTATCGACGGTCCGCCGATCTCTGTGCAAGAGGCATGACACGGGCGAAAAGCAAGGGTGCGATCAGCCCGACGCCAAGGCCCCACATGCCATTGATGATCAGGGACCGCGCCATCGGCCAGGCCGCCCAGCCATTGGCGATTGGCGTGCCTTTGATCGCGGCCACGATAAACATGCCGACCAGGGACGCGATGATGCCCAGGCACAGCCCGCTCAACCAGGAAGGGATCGTCAGGCGTGGCCAGACCATCCCATAGACCGCGCCATACAGCCCACCCCAGAAGCAGAGATTGACGATGCGCGGAATTCCCAGCGGCGGGACCGGCACCATGCTGTAGACCGCCCCCTGCGACAGTCCCAACAATCCCAGCACCCAGACGGTGCCCTGGTGAAAGGTCAGGACCGCGATTTCCGCCGCGACAGCGCCCATCAATATCCGTATCAACATGGGCGGCATGGGCTGGGTCCTTTCGGGTTGCGCCTGAGAAGGCGGATCGCACCGCATCTTGTGGCCGTCGTGGTAGACTCGTGGCTCGTCACGCTACAGCGGCCTCGGCGAGCAGGGAAACCGGAAACCGTTCTAGATGGCGGTTTTATCCCGGGATAAAACGCGCTGCCGCGGGCCGCTTGGCCTGAACATGGTCCCGCCCTGGTTCGTTATTCACGTTGCCGTCATTCACGCGCGGCCGTCATTCACGTTGCCGTCATTCACCCTGGCGTCATTCACCCTGGCGTCGATCAGGTCGCGATGGCCCGACGGCAATGCCGGCTGGTCGTCCTTCAACGCGATCCCGGTCAACCGCATCCGTCTCATGGCACGGATCAACCACAGCAGCTTGTCCGCCGCCGCGGCGACCGGCAAGCCCTCGGCCCGGATGTTGGAGATGCAGTTGCGTTCGGCGTCGGTGCGACCGATCCGCGGCTGCCAGGTCAGATAGACGCCCAGACTGTCGGGAGAACTCAGACCCGGCCGCTCCCCGATCAGCACCGCGACCGCCTCCGCCCCCATCAATGCGCCGATCTCGTCACCCAGCGCCACCCGGCCCTGTTCGGCGAGGATCACCGGTGCCACCCCGGGCGCGCCCCCAGGGACAAGCGAGCCGGTCCCCGTCAGCGCCGGAATCACGCGGGCAAGCAACGGCACCGCGTGGCGCTGCACCGCCGTGGCGGACAGGCCGTCGCAAATCACGAACAGCATGGCCCCCGTAGCCTCGGGCAATGCGGCACGATCGGAAGGGCGCAGCCGCCGGCCGAGATCCGGGCGCAGCAGAAAGGTCCGTCGATCGGACGCCGCACTGTGAACCGCGACACTGGCAAATCCGGCCGTCGTCAGGTCGGCCCGCATCCGCGCCACATCCAACGCCGCATGCACCGCATCCCGAGCCTGCGCATGATCCGCCTGAAACGCCAAATGCGCCCCGGTCGGCACCCCATTCCCCGCTCGGCCCAACGCAACGCGCGCCGATGTGAAGCTGCGCAAAGTGGCCCATCGGGCCAAAGCCGCGGACCTTGTCATATCGGAGGGGTTACCTGTCACAATGGCCTCGGGCGTTGTCGATCCGCCACACCGGACAGAGCGGCCTGCCATTGCCCCTGCCCCGGGCGCCGCCCGGGTTCTGTCGGCCGGCGCCCGGAAGATTGGCCGTAATGGTGTTCGGTCCCGCGTGTGGCGTCATCTTAGGCTGCGCACACAAATAATCGCTACAAGTGGACGCACCGCCCCTCACCGTCATTGCCCTCACCGTAATTGCCGGATCAAGTCCGTCATTGACGGTGAGGGCAATGACGGTGAGGGGCGGTGCGTCGGTCAATGGTTAGCCCGGTTGATATGACACCAAGCCATACCACCGACCCGACAACAATTCGTCCGACGATCAAACCGCCTCTCTCTCACGCACCGGGCTGGCACGCACCGGGCTGGCACGCACCGGGTCTGCATGCACCGGGTCTGCATGCACCGGGTCTGCATGCACCGGAATTCCCGGCACCGGAATGCGCGAGAACCCATCAACGAGGGGAGCGGCCCGGGACGCACCTGCTGGCAACGCCATCGGCGGCGACAGCACCGGAAGCCGTGGCATCGGGGGTTCGCTGTGGCGCGCATAGCCGAACCGCCAGGCGAGATCGTCGCGCAACCGCGCGCTTTGACGCGCCAACGCGGCGCGGGAGTCGGCCCTGCTGTCGAGCAGTCCGACCGGCCGCACCGCGTTGGACAGACGTTCCTGCTGATCCGGGGCCAGGTTGTTCACGAATTCCCGCAGCATCATCCCGTCCCGGTTCGCCATCGAGTAGCCTCCATCGACCTCGGCATCGCCAGCCGCGTCGGCCCGTGCCTGATAGATCAGACCGTCGGCGCCGAACCAGGTCAGATACCCGTTCGCCAACACCTGCAAGGGTTTGCGGATCGAACCGGAGAAACTGTAGCGCCCCGATGACTGCTCGCAGGAGGCGAAGTAGGCAGGCGTGCAGAAGTCGGACACGACGACACCATCGATCCCATAGGCCGTCGCGATGTCCTCGCAGGGCGCGCAGACCTCCAACAGATACTGCACCGGCCCGTGATGCCTTCCCTGACGATTTCCCTGAAACTGACCCGGGATATCCCCTCGGATGCGCCGAGCGCCGGTCGGGTCGGCGAGCAATTCGAGCAACTCGTGGCTGGCCGTCAACGACCAGGTCGGTCCGTGCCGCACCAGGACATAGGGTGCCTCGTCATCCTCGGTCCGGTGCACGCCGGCCGCCCCACATTCCTCGATCACGTCCTGCACGATGATGGGCCAGTAGCCGATCGGGACATCGTCGAAGGCAAAGGCGCTGACGGTCGCATCGACATGCCATAGCGGCGCGAAATCCCGGGTGACCTGGACCTGCAACGCCGCGGCAACCCGCGCCAGTTCCTGTTGGCTCACCCGGGGGGTCAGCGTCGTGAGAGCCACGTGGATCGGGAGCATGCGCCTACCGCCTCCTGTCGATCGGATATGATCGAGCCGGACGGTGACACCCCCATCGTCAGTCGCGCGTGAGTCGGTTTTCACGCCGGGCACCAGGCCCACTCACGCAGGGCGTTCGGTGGGGTTTCACGATGACCGGAAACGCAACACCGGCTCGGCAACCTGTCCTTGCTGCGTGCGACCCTCGCGGTTGTGGACCGTTCGGCATGAACACGCGTTGCGATGGCGCTCACATCAGCGGCACATCGTGTGTGTGCACCGCGCCGCCCCCCGTTTCGGCGATGGCCGCATGCAGGCGCGGACCCATCTGGGTGGACGGTTCCTTCTCCAGGCCCGGACACAGCACCCGCACGACCGGCACGCCGAATTCCGGCCGGGTGAGGTCCACCATGGCCGTGGCGAGCCCCCGCGCGTCCAGGCGCCGCACCAACGCGCGCACCGCGTTCGCCGGATCCCGCGCGGGCGCGTCCGGCGGTGCGTCCCACCCGGGGAGCGAGTCCTTATCGGACGCCGGAGCGATCGGCGGCAGGGGATGCAGCAACAGGCAACGCCCCGCATCCACCACGCGCGCGCGCCTGAGATGGGCCATGTCGAGCGGGTTCAATCCCGCCTCGCCTCGTTCCCGCCGCTTCGCCGCCACGACCGTCCGCGCCAGTTCCATTTGGCACATTTCCTGGATCGCCGCCTGTGAGGCGGCCCACAAGGTCATTCGGGCCGCGACGCCACAGGCGAAGCCGAACCCATCCGGGTCGACCGATACGGCGGCCACGCAGGGCACACCGAGATCGCTGGTGATGTCCAGCAGCCAGGTCCGCCGCCGCCGTTGGTCCTGGCGAA
>CAMBXJ010000411.1 GCA_945871455.1 Asaia bogorensis | reverse complement strand
TTCGGCGCCAGGCCGGGGAACATCAACTGGCCGGTATCGACGGCCACCTGCCGGGGCTTGGTGGCGGTGCCGAAAAACCAGCCGCCGGCCACGGCCGCCACACCGGCGACAATCAGGATCAGAAGGGTGCGCGGACTCATGAGCGGGCCCTCGCGCGCCGGCTGCGTTGGACCAGGGCCAGAGCGATGGCCAGGATGGTCAGAACGGCCGGAACGGCCACGATGTTGAAGATGCGCAGCGCGGTTTCCAGCGCCGAGATGTCACGGTTCAGTTCCAACTGCACGGCGCGCAGCTTCTGCCGGGTCTGCACGATGTCGTTGCGGGCTTCGTCGATCGCGGCGCGCTGCTCCGGCGTGATGACCGCCTCGGCCTTGGCGCGTTCGCCGCCCTCCGACGGGCCGCTGCCGGATCGGAGCGTTCGGAGTTTCTTCTCCACTTCCTCCAGATGCTTTTGCAGGGCCTGCTCGGTCTGCCGGAAGCGGGCTTCGGCGTCGCTTTGCATCTCCGCCACCAGCAGGAACGGCCGGTTGGTGTCGCCGCGAGACCGCAGACCGATCAGCGCATCGCCGCCGGACATCGTGCCGATCAGGTTGGCGACGAAGGGGCCGTTGTCGGCGAAGGGGGTCATGGTCTGCTGACCGAAGAATTCCTGGATCCGCACCCAGAACCGGTCGGCCAACAGGTCCGAGTCGGCGATCACCACCATGTTGGCGGCGCCGTCTGTCTGGGCCTTGTGCGCCGGGAAATTGTCCGGACGCTTCTGGTCGGGTCCAGGCTCCGGCGGGCCGGTGAAGGCGGATTTCAGCACGCCCCGCACCCGGGCGGCGATGACCCGCCCGCCGCCTTCCTGCTTGAAGTCGGCCAGGATTTTCGCGGGCTGCGGCTGCTTGACCTGATCGACGGACAGCACGCCAGAGCGTGGGCTGCTGGTCAGCAGCGGGGTGAATTCGATCGTCGCCCCCTCGGCCTTCGTCAGGAAGCCGGAAGACGCGACGGTGACCTGGCTGAGGTCGACGGTGGCGGGATCGTCGTGGTTCAGCCCGTCACGGACATTGAACCAGGCGACGTAGTTGACCGCCTGCACCCGCTCATCCCCGCCGGCCCGCACGCGCCATGCACCGGTCAGGTCGCCCACGACCTTGGTCTTGTCGAATCCGATGCCCCAGGCGTCGAACAGCTTCTTCAGGTCGGAACTGGTATCGGTCGGCGGCTGGCCGGTCTGCGACGGGGTGGAGGCCATCGCCTCGCTCCACGGATCGACCATCACCATCAGCCGTCCGCCGCGCATGACGAACTGGTCGATGGCGTATTGCGTCGTGTCCGACAGGTTTTGCGCCTGGGCGACCAGCAGCACCTGGATGTCGGGTTCGATCACCTGCGCGTCGGTGGCGACGGTCTTCACCGTGTTGGTCTGGCGCAGCAACTGCGACAAGGCGAAGGGTTGCCCCTGCGGACCCTGACCGCGCGTCATCATCATCATGCGCGGATCGCCGTCCAGCATCAGCGACGACATCACGCCGATGGTGGGCCGCTTCGGGTTCGACAGTTCATAGACCAGCTTGGTCAGGTCGAATTCCAGGAAGCGCTGCCGCTCTGGCTGGAAGAAGGCGATGACCCGTTCATCGTCCTGCAAATTGGTGCCGGCCAGACCGAAATAGACCTGCTGGCCGCCCTGATCGACCGGCACGCCTTGCAGCCCATAGGCCATGGCACGGTCCTCGGTGTCGCTGAACGGTTCCGGGTCGTAGAATTCCAGCTTGATCTTGCCACCGGACACGGACGCGTAGTTCTGCAGCATCTCCCGCACCTGATCGGCGAAACTGCCATAGACCGGCACGGTGCTGCCCAGCCGGCGGGAATAGAACAGCCGGAGCGTGACCGGCTCCTTCAGCCCCGACAGGATCGTCCTGGTGCCGGGCGACAGCGAGTAAAGCCCGCTTTTGGTGAGATCGAGCTGCATGTTGGCAAGGCGGGCATCGGCGAACAGGTTGATGCCGATGGCGATCGCCAGGACGGCGAGGACGCCGACAATGGAAAAGGAAAGCCGTCGCATGGCTCAGTCCGCCTTCCGCTGATCGACGAGCACGGTATTGAGGAACAGCCAAAACCCGATGAAACTGGCGAAGAACACCAGATCGCGCAGCGACACGATGCCGCGGGTGAAGGCCTGGTAGCGGTCCAGCACGGCCAGGCGGCGGGCGATTTCCGCCAGGGCGGGGGTGTTGCGGGACAGGAAGTCGGTGACCAGCGGGTAGGACGCGACGGCGAAGACGAAGCACACCGCGACCGCGAGCACGAAGGCGATCACCTGGTTGCGGGTGGCCGCGGACAAGGCCGACCCGACCGCCAGGAAGGCGCCGGCGACCAGCAGGGCACCGACATAGCCGGATGCGATCACGCCGTTGTCGGGGTTGCCCAGCAGGTTGACGGTGATCACGAACGGGAAGGTCAGGACCAGCGCGATGGCGCAGAACGTCCAGGCCGCCAGGAATTTCCCCAGCACCGCCTGACCTTGCGTGATGGGCAGGGTCAGCAGCAGTTCGATGGTGCCCTGCCGGCGCTCCTCGGCCCACAACCGCATGGTGATGGCGGGGATCAGTAGCAGGAACACCCAGGGGATGAAGGTGAAGAACGGGCTCAGGTCCGCCTGTCCGCGATCGAAGAAGCTGCCCAGGTTGAAGGTCATCGCGCCCTGTAGGATCAGGAAAATAACGATGAACACCGTGGCGACGGGTGTGGCGAAATAGGCCGCGAGTTCGCGGCCGGCGATGGTCAGGATGTTGTTCATGACGGTGTGTTCGAATCCTGTTCGTTCGCGCTGGTCCGTGGCGGTAGCGTCTCGTATTAATTGGCCGAAAGATTGACTCGACGACCGACACTCCCCGTCATGCCGGCGCAGGCCGGCATCCACGACTTTCCCGGGCGGCGAGCACGGAAGTCGTGGATGGCGGCCCCGCGGCCGCCATGACGAGGTGACACGGCCGTTGGATCACGGTTTTCGCCAGTCGGTATCACGCGGCATTCTTGATCGTTAGTTGCCGGAAGACGTCGTCCAGCTTGCCGGAGGGGTGGCGCTTTTGCAGCTCCGCCGGGGTGGCGTCGGCAACCACGCGTCCGTTGGCGATGATCATGGCGCGGGTGCAGACGGCGTCCACCTCCTCCAGGATATGGGTGGAGATCACGATGGCCTTGTCCGGCGCCATGCGTGCGATCAGGTCGCGCACTTCATGCTTCTGGTTGGGGTCCAACCCGTCGGTCGGTTCGTCCAGCACCAGGACGGGCGGATCGTGCAGCAGGGCCTGTGCCAGCCCGACGCGGCGCTTGAAGCCCTTGGACAGGGTTTCCACCGGTTGCAGGCGTACGCCTTGCAGCCCGGTCAGGCCAAGGGCGGTCTTGATGCGGTCGTCCAGTTCGGACCCGCGATAGCCGCGCACCTTGGCGCAGAAGCGCAGAAAGCCGGAGACGGACATTTCCGGATAGGTGGGCGCGCCTTCCGGCAGGAATCCCAACACGCGGCGCGCGGCGACCCCGTCCGTCTGGACGTCATGGCCGCAGATGCGCGCGCGTCCCTCCGTCGGGATCATGAATCCCGCCAGCATGCGCATGGTGGTGGATTTTCCGGCGCCGTTCGGGCCGAGGAATCCCAGCACTTCGCCGCGCTTCACGGTGAAGGACACGTGGTCCACCGCGGTGAAGCCGCCGAAGCGTTTGGTCAGTCCGTCGATCTCGATCAGCGTGGATGCGTTGGCGCCAGACAATGCCGTGCTCTCCCGTTCTCCCCGTGGGTGGCGGAGATAGCGCAATCCGCGCGGGATGCAAGCGGGTTGGGTGCGGAAAGGCGGGGCTTCGCCCCGGGCCCCGACCCTACGCCATTCACACATCTCGATCGCGATTTCCCGAATAGGCACCTTGCATCATGCCACATTCTCGGATTCTCCGTGTCCATCACAGCGTCGAATCCCCCCGATTCGCCGTTGGAGGACAGACGACGGAGCGCGTATCATGGAGCACGAACACGGGCTGGGGCAATTTGATGATCGCCG
>CAMBXJ010000410.1 GCA_945871455.1 Asaia bogorensis | reverse complement strand
GGTCAGCGGCGGGTTCCACCAGGTATTATGACCACAACCACTGAGCACCAGGGTCAGGCTGAGCAGGGCGATACGCCGCATGCAAAAAGGCTCCCGAGGGGTTGAGGCGGTTAAGGTCAAGGGATCTCCGGCAAGGACCGGGCGACCATTGCGCCGGAATGTGCCCGCGGATCGCGCCAAGCTCAAGCATTGTTGCCCCGGGTTGGTTCGGCCGCAAGGCGGACGGCATCAGGTGTGCATCCGGCGCCCCGTATGTCGCCCCCTGTGTCGCCCACTATGTCGCCCCCTGTGGCGTTCCCGGGTGCGTCCGCGGTGTCGCTCTCTGCGTCGTTCGCTGCGGCGCTCTCTGGGGCGCTTCCTGGGGCGCTCCCTGGGGCGCTCCCTGTGTCGTTCGCTGCGGCGCTCTCTGGGGCGCTTCCTGGGGCGCTCCCTGGGGCGCTCCCTGTGTCGTTTCGGGCGCGCGCGGGCAGATCGAGGTGAACCCGCAACCAGGCGACCACCGCGGGTGGGTCGTTCAGCGGGAGTAAGGTTCGCCCGCCAACATCCAAAGCCTCGTCGGTCGCAACCGCGACGACGTCGGACTGGGTCAGCCAGATCGGGGGCTTCCCAAGAGACGGCCGATGCACCTCCAGCTTCGGAAACGCATGTGACTTATATCCCTCGACCAGCACCAGATCGACGGGATCGAGGCGGCCGAGCAGTTCAGGCAGTCCGGGTTCGGGACCGATGGTTTCGTGCAACAACGCCCAGCGTGTGCCAGAGGTGACCAGGACTTCGTGCGCGCCGGCCTCCCGGTGGCGGAAACTGTCCTTGCCGGGCCGGTCCATGTCGAAGCCATGATGGGCGTGCTTGATCGTGGACACCGACACGCCCTCGGCCCGCAACTGGGTCAGCAGTTCGACCAGGAAGGTGGTCTTGCCGCTGCCGGACCAACCGATAATGCCCAGAACCTTCATGATCCGGCGGGTCGTTCGCCCTTGGCGGCGGGATGCGCGGGTTCGCCGGACAGGCCGGCATAGCGACGGCGGGGCAGCGTGGTCGCTGATGCGCGCCGTGACGGGTCGATGCATGCCGATGGGTGGTAGGACACTCAGGTGGGGTCCGGGACGCCGCGAGTACGGGGGGGCGCCGAGGCATGGCGCAGGCCGGCGATCAGGTAATCCCATCCGGTCAACAGGGTCAGACCGGCGGCGACCCACAACATCGCCTCTCCGATCAGGGAAACCGGCAGGAAGCCCAGATGAATGACCGGCGCGCCGGTGTCCCCGGCCAGCAAGGTGCCCAGGGCACCCATCTGGAAGCCGGTCTTCCATTTCGCCAGCTTGGTGACCGGCAGGCCGATGCGCAGTTCGGCCAGATATTCGCGCAAGCCGCTGACCAGGATTTCCCGCAACATGATCACCACGGCGGGATACAGGGCTGCGTCCGACAGGCGCCCGAGTCCCACAAGCATCATCAGCGCGGCTCCGACGAGGAGCTTGTCGGCGATCGGGTCAAGCATCCGCCCCAGATCGGATTGCTGCCGGCGGGAACGGGCGATCTTGCCATCGAAATAATCGGTGATCGCCGCCGCGCCGAACACCGCGCAGGCCGCCAAGTCTGTGACCGGCCCATGCCAGGCGACCAGCAAGACCATCAGTGGGATCGCGGCAATCCGCGACAAGGTCAGAAGATTGGGAAGGTCTGTCAGCATGCGAGCGGTACCCTAGAGCAGATCGCGATGCGGCGGAACGCCCGGAAACGTGAAATTGCCGCGCGGATCCCGCATGTATGCCGCGGGTGGAACGCCGAACGGCGGAACACCGGCAGACGAGGATATTTCCCGCGCGTGGGTCGCGGTACTGTGGAACGCCCGCCGGAGTGGACCCGCGCGTCACGTTCAACCTCCGAACCGCCAACCGGGCAAGGCCGGCCCGCGTGATTCCGCCAATCTTTCAAAACGAGCGGAATGTCGAAGTGCCAGACCATGATCGCGCTGAGCGGAACGCAACAGCGTGCGAATCTTGCAATCAAACCAAGAGGCTCCTGTAGCGCCATTTGTTGGGAGTGCGTGGCATCGGTCTGCTTGGCGACCCAAACCACCGCTGGGGGTGCCGCATCCTCGCTTCTTCGTGCCCTTCGTGTCTTCGTGGTGAGAATCGCGGAACTCACCCAGGACCACCGGTGAATGCCAGTGCCCTCGGGCTGAATCCAGTCACTCAACAGGTAACGCTACAAGAGCCAATCAAGGGCCAGAGTGGTTTGCTGCCACCAAGTCACGGTGAAACACCTCTGGCAGACAAAAAACTGGGCGGCCAGTCTACCGGATGCCAAATCCCGGTCTGTTCCCCCTTCCGTCCTTGCGGCCGGCGCATCATCATTCGCTCCTTCAATGTGCGAGGTGATCCCATGGACAAGCAACTCGTCGCGGCACTGGTCCGCGCGGCGGGCCTGGAGAAGGCGTTGGCGGAATACCCCGACGATGTCATGGCCGCAGCCGAACAGTCGCTGAACAATGCGGGTGCGGTGAAGGTGCCAACCGATCCGGCGGCCGAACCCTGGCCGCCGATGCGCGCGGGGGTCGGCCTGTGACCGAGGCACATTGGCTGACCGCCGTCGAGGCGTCGAAGGCATTTGCCGCCAAGACAATCTCGCCCGTCGAATTGATGACGGCGCTGCTGAAGCGGATCGAGGTCCTGGACCCGAAGCTGAACGCCTTCATTCGGCTGGACGCCGATGCCGCGATGGCGGCGGCCCGGACGGCCGAAACCGAGATCCGGGCCGGACGGATCCGAGGTCCGCTGCACGGTGTGCCGGTCGGCATCAAGGACATCATCGATGTGGCGGGGCTGCCCACCACCGGGCATTCGAAAATCCTGGTCGACAATATCGCCGCGGCTGACGCAATCGTGGTCCAAAAGCTGCGTCAGGCCGGGGCGATCGTGATCGGGAAGCTGTCGACGCATGAATTCGCGATTGGGGGGCCGAGCTTCGACCTGCCGTTCCCGCCAGCGCGCAATCCGTGGAATCCGGACCATCACCCGGGCGGGTCGTCGTCTGGCTCGGGTTCGGGCGTTTGTGCCGGGCTGTTCCCGGTGGCGTTGGGGACGGATACTGGCGGTTCGGTGCGCAATCCGGCCAGCGCCTGCGGCATCGTCGGGTTGAAGCCGACCTATGGGCTGGTGTCTCGGCGCGGCGTGTTCCCGCTGTCCTTCACATTGGACCATGTCGGGCCGCTGACCCGAACGGTGGCGGACAATGCCATCATGCTGGATGCGATCGCCGGGCATGACCCGGGTGACCCCGGCAGCGTGCCGACCCAGTCCCGCCATTTCGGGCGCTTGCTGGATCGCGGCGTGCGCGGTCTGCGGATCGGCTTCATCCGGCATTTCCACGAGGTCGACATGCCGGCCCACCCCGAGGTGACGGCGCATCTGGAGGATGTCGCCCGCGTGCTGCAGGCGGAAGGGGCCGAAGTTCACACCGTGGCCCTGCCCAGCCTGAACGAGTTCTCGGGGATCAACCGGGTGATCCTGTGCAGTGAGGCGTGGTCCATCCATGCGCCGTGGCTCCGGTCCCGGCCGGGTGATTATGGCCAGTTGGCGCGACGGCGCCTGCTGCCTGGCGCTTTCATGATGGCTGGGGACTATGTCGGTGCCCAGCGGCGGCGGCTGGAACTGATCGCGGCGGTCGAGGACGCGTTGCGCGACTACGACGTGCTGCTGTGCGCGAGTTCCATGGACCCGGCCAGCCGGCTGGACGATGCCGAGACGACGGCGCGGACCTATCCGCGTCAGGCCCGCACGCCGTTCAATGTGACCGGACACCCGGCGCTGGCGATGATGGCCGGGCTGGCGAGCACCGGCCTGCCGGTGTCGGCGCAGTTCGTCGGGCGCTATTTCGACGATGCGACCGTCCTGCGCGTCGCCGCGGCGTATGAACGCGCGGCGGGCTGGGTGAAGCGTCGGCCGCCGATTGGGTAGGGGAGAAGGGCGGGGCTTCCGCCCCGGACCCCGACCAGGGGGCTTTGCCCCCTGGACCCCCACCAAGGGCGACGGCCCTTGGAACC
>CAMBXJ010000409.1 GCA_945871455.1 Asaia bogorensis | reverse complement strand
CTGCCGTCCGGGGTTTCCTCGATCAGGTAAAACCCGAGCTTTTCGTAGTGGTTGCGAACCATGCCGTTCTTCCTGGTCGGGATATACTCCCCCAGCATCCGGTCGGCACCCAGGCGTTGCGCTTCCGCGGCCAGAATGTTCAGAGTGGATTCCTCGACCTGGCGGCCGAGAACACGACAGCTCATGAGCCAGGTGTCGACGAGAAAGTCGGCGGTGTCGGGCAGTTTCCGGCCAATGACGATGGCGATGATGCCGTTGTCGCCAAAGCGATCCAGCAGGCGCAGTTGCAGTCCGACCGCATCGGGGTCGTCCATCACCGCCTGCACGTCGATTTCGGTATAGCGGCGCGTGGTCAGGTTGAACTGGTTGGTCTTGTTGATCAGTTGCACGGTGCGAGCCAGTCCGATCCGGTCGAACGGGCGCCAGGTCAGCCGCATATCCAGGCCGCGCAGGTAGCCTTCGATGTCGGTTGTGGCTTCCTTCAGCGCCTCCCGCGCCAGGTTGCCCTGGTATTGGACGCCGCGCTCGCGGTCTTCGTCGGTGATCGCCAGGGCCTCGAAATAGCCGGCATCGGCAAGGATCCCCGCCACCAGGGCCGGGTCGTCCGGCACCTCCGGCACCGCGACCATCGGCAGTTCCTGGCGCACCAGGTTTCGCTCGAACGGGTTGTCGTCCAGGAACACCAGGCTATCGAGGCCGATGTTCAACTGTTGGGCGATGCGGCGGATATTGGTTGCCTTGTCATCCCAATTGGCCATGAAGCAGGCGATATCGCCACGCTTCAGCAGCATTTCCGGATGCTTTTCAAACGCTTCCAGGGCATTCGCCTCGTCGTTCTTGGAACAGACCGCCAGGATAACGCCGCGCCGCCCCTGCTCCCGCGCATAATCCTGCACGGCGAGAAACCCTTCCCCGCTGGCGCTGCCCTGGCCGAGGACGATCCCTTCCAGCCCGTCGTCGCCGATGACCCCGCCCCAGATCGTGTTGTCGAGGTCGAGCACCAGCGCCTTGAAGCTGCGTCCCTGCCTGGCGGCGATCAGTCGTGCCACCAGTTCGCCGTAGAACGGCGCGGCCGCGGGGGTCACATCCTGCTTGCTGCGATGCCACAGCGCCGGGTCGTGCCAGGCGGCCAGGCCATCCAGGGCCGCCCGCGTATCGAGACCGACGATCTCGGCCCCCGTCTCGCCCCCTTGGGCATCGGCCAATTCGCGCAACATGGCATTGAGCCGCGGCACGAAAGCGGCGCGTGAACCGGGGAGGCGATGTTCGTTGCCGCCGATCAGCGGCGGGTGCACGGGCAGCACCGTCTGTTGCAGGATCACGCAGCCAAAGGCCGATCGGGCGCGCCGCCAGCATTCCTGGACGCGGTGGCGTATTTCGGCCAGCGCGGCATCAGTGTCGGCGGCCGACGCGCCTACCGAAAGGCCGGCGCATAAATGGTGCGCGTCGAAGGCGAACAGGACGGCGGATGGCTTGAACGCATGCAGACCGGACCCGGGGTCCGCGAGTTCCTGCAGATACTGCCCATACTCACCTTCGTAGCTATCGATCCAGATGGAACGTCTGAGTCCCGCCACACGGATGGCGGGCAGCAGATGCGCCACGGTCGCCGATCCGAGGATCGCCAGCCTGACGGGGGCGGTGCCGAGGCCGGACGGCATCCGCGGCCATTGCGCCCGCACGACCTGGTCCAGCGCATTGGTGCGAATGAAGTCGATCCGGGTGTTCGCCAGGGCGATGGCGTCGTCGATGACCGGCGGCTGAGAGGACCGGAGCATAGCCAGGCGGCCTCGCCAATCGTCGACCGGCGGCAGCCAGGCCAATGGTGTTGCGTGCCCCACGCTGCGGTATTCCCTTGCTGGACGAGCGATGACGGTGGATCTACCCACCGTGTTACCGTCAGGCAGATAGAACGGACCGCGTCGGGCAGGCAAAGAAAAACGCGGGATGGCGATCACATCATCCCGACGCGGCCCGATCGACACCGCCATGCGCCGCACGGACCGGGTCCGACCGTCAGCACCCACCGACGATCCCTTTCGGCTGTCCCTTTGGGGGAGTCGCCCAACCGGCGCAACCTTGGTAGTTTCGCGCCAGACACACAGACTCGGGGAAACCGAACCAATGAGCCAGATTCCAAGGGGCCAGATCAGCGTTATCGCAACCGGACTGCGCTTTCCGGAAGGCCCGATCGCCATGCGGGACGGGTCGATCGTCCTTGGCGAGATCGAGCGCCAGACCGTCACCCGCGTCAAACCGGACGGCAGCACCGAGGTCATCGCCCATACCGGCGGCGGCCCCAACGGGTTGGCCATCGGACCGGACGGCGCCATCTATGTCTGCAACAATGGCGGCTTCCAGTGGCGGACGGAGATGAATCTGCTGCGCCCGGCCGGCCCGTCCAGCGACTACACCGGCGGCTGCATCCAGCGGGTGGACCCGAAGACCGGCGCGGTCACCGTGCTGTACGACCATTGCGGCCCACACAAGCTGCTCGGTCCCAATGATCTGGTCTTCGACGGGCTGGGTGGGTTCTATTTCACCGATCTCGGCAAGGCCCGCGCGCGGGACCGCGACTGGGGTGGCGTCTATTACGCGCTGGCCGACGGGTCGAAGATCGTGGAGGTCGCGCATCCGATCCTGACTCCGAACGGCATCGGTCTCTCGCCGGACGGCAAGACCCTGTATGTCGCGGAAACCGAGACCTGCCGGCTTTGGGCCTGGGACGTGGTCGCACCCGGCGTGGTGACCAAAGCCCCCTTCCCGTCCCCGCATGGCGGGCGGTTGATGGTCGGGCTGGGCGGGTTCCAGCGGTTCGACAGCCTGGCGGTCGATGGTCATGGAAATATCTGCGTGGCGACCCTGGTCAATGGATCCGTGAGCGTCATTTCGCCTAAGGGCGGGCTGGTGCGCCAGGTGCTGATGCCGGATATGTTCTGCACCAATATCTGCTTCGGTGGCCCGGACCTGCGCACCGCCTACATGACGTTGTCGGGCACCGGACAGTTGGTCTCGATGCCCTGGCCGGAACCGGGACTGCGGTTGGCGCACGAAGCCTGATACTCACGGACGGGAGACGCGGGATGTTCACGGACAAGGTCTATATCGTCACCGGCGCGGCGGGGAATGTCGGGTCCGCGGTGGCCCAACTGCTGGCATCCCGCGGCGCCAGGATCGCGGCGGTGGACACGGTTGCCGACCGGCTGGCCGCGTCCGTGTCGGCCCTGCCCGGGGCCGGCCGGCACCTGGCCCTGTCCGAATTCAACCTGCTGGACGCGGACGCGTCCCGCGCTCTGGTCGCGAAAGTGGTTGCGGAGATGGGCGGACTGGCCGGCGTCGCCACCACGGTGGGCGGCTTCGCCATGGCGAAGATCGAGGATGCGGGGCTGGACCAGTGGGACCAGATGTTCAACCTGAACGTCAAGACCACCTGGAACATCTACCGCGCCGCCGTCCCCGCCTTGCGTTCGGCCGGCGGCGGGTCGTTGGTCGGCATCGGCAGCGCCGCCGGATTGCGGGGCAGCGGGCAAATGGCGGCCTATTCCGCCACCAAGAGCGCCGTCATGCGCCTGACCGAAAGCCTGGCCGATGAGTTGTGGAAGGAGCGCATCCGGGTCAACGCGGTCCTGCCCACCACGATCGACACGCCGCAGAACCGGGCGGCAATGCCGGACGCGGATGGCTCCGGCTGGGTGAAACCATCGGAAGTGGCGGAAACCATGGCGTTCCTGCTGTCCGATGCGGCAAGCGCGATTTCCGGGCAACTTCTGCAAGTGGGGCGCTGACCGTGCGGGGGCCGGGATGGCTTAGGCGACACGCAACAGTCGCTGCTCCATTTGGCACGGGCGCTGCAAACCCCGTCATGGCGGGCGAAGGCCCGCCATCCACGGCTTTGCCGCAATCGGCACGGCAAGCCGTGGATGGCCGGCCTGCGCCGACCATGACGGGGAAGGGCCGGTCGGTCGCTCCACCAGACGGGGCTGGTCCCAGGCAAGCCCTTACGACCTTGCGACACTTGGCACGCTCCGTCGCGGTGCTGGGCATCGCGACCCTGGCGCCTCTGCTGTCGG
>CAMBXJ010000408.1 GCA_945871455.1 Asaia bogorensis | reverse complement strand
TCGTTCATGACCGGGGTCGTGCTGCCCGTCGATGGCGGCGGGACGGCGCAATGAATGCGGCCGAACCGCTGGACCCGAAGGTCGCGATCGTGACCGGGGGCACGCGCGGGATTGGACGCGCCGTGGCGTCGCGGTTGCGCGCGGATGGCTGGCGCGTGCTGACGACGGCTCGTCGGGCGCCGGCGGAGGCCGATCCCGATTTCGTCGCATGCGACGTGGCCGACGCCGCCGCGGTCCGGGATCTGTTCGATGTGGCTGCCAGGCGGCATGGACGGCTGGATGCGCTGGTGAATTGCGCCGGTCTGGCGGGTGCCAACAGCCTGGATGGTGACGACATGCTTTGGCATGCGATCCTCGGCAGCAACCTGAATGGCACCTATTATTGCTGCAAGGCGGCGTTGCCACTGCTGCCGGACGGCACCGGGCGGATCGTGAACATCGCCTCCGTGCTGGGGTTGCGCGGCGTGCCCGATCAGACCGCCTATTGCGCCGCAAAGCATGGCGTGGTCGGGCTGACCCGGGCATTGGCGCTGGCGGTCGCGGCGCGCGGCATTACCGTGAACGCGCTGTGCCCCGGCTGGGTGGATACGGATATGGCGCACGCCCGATACCGCGATCTGGGGATCACGGCCGAGCAGGCGGCGGCGGGCGTGCCGACCGGTCGGGTGGCATTGCCGGCGGAAATCGCCGATGCGGTGGTCTGGCTGTTGCGCCCGGAATCGCGCAACATCACGGGCCTGGCTCTGCCGATCGAAGGTGGCGGATTGGCGTTGCCATGATGGGCGCCGGCCTGTTGGGGTGTCCGCCAATCCGGGTGAACCGAGGTTCGAGGAGACACGCTGATGCCAATACCGAGAGTAAAGGTGGGCTTGTGGGTCAGCATCGCGCTGCGCCTCGGCGATCGCGACGGTCGGCCGGGCATGGTGCTGCGCAAGGGGGACCCCGATGCCGGGGGCGTGCTGGTGGTTCTGCATGGGCGGGAGGGGATGTGCGTCCTGTCGCAAATGCGTGCCGCCGACGGGTCTCAGGCCTGGATGCGGGCAACCGGGGCCGCACCCGTCGACCAGGAAACCGTCGACTCCTACGTCGCTCGGCAGATCAAATTCGACCCCGACCTGTGGGTGCTGGAGTTCGAGGCGCCCGATTTGCTGCCGCCGTTCGAAGGGAAGCTTTTGTAGGAAGGGTCCCAGGCACGACGGCTGGCAGGTCTGTCGCCCTGCCAACCGGACCGTTCGTCTTGGCGCCGATTGCCCAATTTGATCGGTCCAATCAGACCGAGGACCCAGGCGGGAACACCGGGCGCCGTTTTTCGCGATGGGCGGTCAGGCCTTCCCGCGCTTCCGGACCGGTGAATCCCAGGAACTCCAGGGCCAGCGACGCATCGAAGGACGGCCCCGCCATGCGCAGCCAGTTGTTCAGCGCGTATTTGGTCCAGCGGATCGCGCTTTGGGCGCCCTCTGCCAGGCGGATGGCAAGAAGCTGGGCTTTGGCATCCAGTTCTTCGTCCTCGACCGCCAATGATATCAGTCCAATCCGTTCGGCTTCCTCGCCGGACACCGAATCGCACAGCAGCAGGTAGTATTTGGCCTTGGCCAACCCGCACAGCAGCGGCCAGACGATTACGGAGTGGTCTCCCGCGGCCACGCCCAGGCGGGTATGGCCGTCGATGATGCGGGCGTTCTTGCTGGCGATCGAAATGTCGGCGAGCAGGCCGCATACCAAGCCGGCGCCCACCGCCGGCCCGCGCATCGCGCTGATCACGGGCTTCGAGCAGTTGATGATGTTGTAGACCATGTCGCGGGCTTCTTTCCAAACCCGGGCGCGGGTATCGAAATCGTCCATGATCTCCTGGATCATCCTGAAGTCGCCACCGGCCGAAAACGCGGTCGGACCGCCGGTCAGGATCACCGCGTTCACCTCTGGGTCCTTGTCGACGTCGCGCCAGATTTCGCCGAGTTCCCCATGCATCACGGCATCCACCGGCGACAGACCGGCGCCGGTGCCCATGGTGATCCGCAGCACGCGCGGATGCGGACGGTCAAAGCTGAGGCGGGTATAGGCTGCGTAGCGATCGGTCATGGTCGTGCTTGTCCTTATATCTGGGGAAGGGGCGCGATATCTGGAGAAGGGGCGCGGATCAGGCCGGGCGGAAGCGGGTCAGCATGGTCTCGGCACGCCGGCGCAGGGAACCGATGCTGCCCACCCCGGCCAACCGGCGATCCAGGAACGCGAGCGTCTCCGCGTCGTCCTCGCTGAAATCGCGCAACCAGAACAACAGGGTGGCGCCGTAAACCGACCCGAGAATGGCCCGCTTGGTGTACCAACTGAAATCGGCGGATCGGTCGCCGGCGGCGCGCCAGATGGTATCGACGGTGCGGGCGGTGCATCCGGTGGCGGCCCAGGCGTTGCGTGGGAGTGCCAGGATCGCGATGGCACGGCGGATCGCGTCCTTGTGCGGGTGGTTCTGCCGCAGACGCAGCGCGACCACCGCCCGCACCCGCCGGGAAACCCGGGTCTCCGCGATCGCGGCCGCTTCCTGCTCCATCCGCCGGTCGGCCAGGTCGCAAAACGCTTCCACCATGTCGATGGCGCCGCCGGGGAAGAGCAGGTCGGCCTCATCCTCTGGCATGCCGGCGTCGGCAAGGCCGAGCCGGAGGGACTGGCGGGTCCAGCCGTCAAATGGGACGTGAGAGAGCATGGCGTCGAGCGCCCTGTCGCGTTCCGCACCGCGTTCGGGGGGGGCGAACATCATTCCTTGGCCTCCTCTTGCTGTTCGGCCGCGCGGTTGAGTTCCTCGTTGAACCCGAACAGGCGGAAATCGGTCACGCGCATGGTATAGAGCACGCCGTTCAGATGATCGTATTCGTGCTGGATCACGCGGGCGTGGAAACCGGTTGCCTCCCGGGTGACGGTGTTGCCGTCGCAATCCACGCCCCGATAGCGGATCCGGTTTGCCCGGGGTACGGCGGCACGCATGCCGGGGATGGACAGGCAGCCCTCCCAGCCCAGGACCCGCTCCTCCCCCAGAAGTTCCACGACCGGGTTGATCAGCACCGTGTTGCCAACCTGCGCGTCCTCGGGGTCGCCCGCCGATCGGCTTCCGGGCACGCGAAAGACGAACAGGCGCAGCGGCACATACACCTGTGGCGCGGCGAGGCCGACGCCGGGCGCGTCTTCCATCGTTTCCATCATATCGGCGACCAGCCGACGGATGTCCGGCGCCCCGGGATCGGGGACGGGATCGCAGTTTCGCAGCAGCACCTCGTGGCCCATGCGGGCAATTTTCAGAATGGCCATGCCACCTCCGCGTGTCTCCGGTCGGAACAGGGTTTGCCGATCAAACTGTCCGACGTTCAGAATAGGGTTTGTCTCGTTTGACCGCCATGTTATAGGGCCACTCCCCGCGCCGGGACTCTGGCCGCGGGGCGTATGTGTTCGCCCCCGATCGTCGGGGGCGCCCCAGGAAAGGAGCAGGCGGCCAAGTGCAAGTCCTCGTGCGTGACAACAACGTTGATCAAGCGCTTAAGGCGCTCAAGAAGAAGATGCAGCGGGAAGGCATTTTCCGAGAGATGAAGCTTCGTCGGCATTACGAAAAGCCGTCCGAGCGTCGCGCCCGCGAAGCCGCGGAGGCCGTGCGCCGCGCCCGTAAGCTGGAGCGCAAGCGGCTGGAGCGAGAAGGCTTCTGACAGGTTTCCTGCCCCGCTGAGAGCGGGGCACCCATGCGGCCGGAGCAGCGAAGCCGGCCGCGCAAGACGACCTTGAAGTCGGTCTGCCGCGCGCGCCCAGGGCGCATGCGCGACCACTAACCACGTCCGCTTGCCGAATGGTCGAGGCGACACGGACGCCGTATCCCGTCGTCTGTGCTCCAGCCGCACGCCATTGGCGGCCGATCCTCAGCCTCCCGGGGCCAAGCAGCCAGTCTCGCCAATGTGAGACGACTCGCCGTTGAGACGGCTTGTCGTGCGGGATTTGCACGTCTACGGTGCAATTGGACCGACCGGATCGGTGTATGTCCCATGCTTGCTCCAGACCAAACCCGTCAACATTCGGTCTTTGAACGGCTTCGGCAGGGTATCC
>CAMBXJ010000407.1 GCA_945871455.1 Asaia bogorensis | reverse complement strand
GTCGGTGAAGACGAAGAACGTGCCGGTATAGGGGATGATGCCGCCATGCAGCGCCATGCCGTTGGCGGCGGCGCCCATGGCATGCTCGCGAATGCCGTAGTGGATGTAACGCCCGCCGTAGTTGCTGGGGCTCATGATCCCCATCCCCTTGACCAGGGTCAGGTTGGACCCGGTCAGGTCCGCCGACCCACCGACCAGTTCGGGCGTTGCCGGCACCAGAGCCTCCAGCACTTTCTGGCTTGACGCGCGGGTGGCGATCTTGGGGCGGGTATCGGCGATGTCCTGCTTCAGCGCGGCCACCGCCTCATGCCAGTTGTCCGGCAATTTGCCGGCCATCGCCCGTTCAAAATCCGCGCGTTGGGAATGCCGCGCCAGACGCTTCAACCAGGACCGCCGCGCCGGGGCGCCACGCGTTCCGGCTTCCTGCCACCGCTGCGCCACGTCGTCGGGGATGGTGAAGGGCGGTGACGTCCACCCCAAAGCCGCCTTCGCGCCGGCCGCTTCGTCACTGCCGAGCGGCGATCCGTGCACGCCGGCGGTGCCGGCCTTCTTGGGGGCGCCGAGGCCGATGATGGTGTTGCAGGCAATCAAGGTCGGCTTCTTGGAGCGCATCGCGAACGACATCGCCGCCGCCACCTGGGTCGGGTCGTGCCCGTCCACCCGCTTGGTCGCCCAGCCATAGGCGGCAAACCGCTTCAGCACGTCGTCGGAGCAGGACAGCGCGGTATCGCCGTCGATCGAGATATGATTGTCGTCAAACAGCACCGTCAGCTTGCCGAGGCTCAGATGCCCGGCGAGCGAGGCTGCCTCGTGGCTGATCCCCTCCATCAGATCGCCGTCGGAGGCGATGACCCAGGTACGATGATCGACCAGCGACTTGCCGAAGCGCGCCGCCATATGCCGTTCGGCCAGCGCCATGCCGACCGCGGTGGCGAAACCCTGGCCGAGCGGACCCGTGGTGGTCTCGATGGCGGGGTGTTCGCCGAATTCGGGGTGACCGGCGGCGGGCGAGTGCAACTGACGGAAATTGCGCAGATCGTCCATCGTCATGCCGGCATGGCCGGTCAGATGGATCAGCGCATACAGCAGCATGGACCCATGGCCGGCCGAGAGCACGAACCGGTCGCGGTCCGGCCAACGCGGATCGGCCGCGTCGAATTTCTGGAACCGGGTCCATAGCGTGGTCGCGACATCGGCCATGCCCATCGGCAGGCCGGGATGGCCGGACTTGGACGCCTCGGTGGCATCGATGGCCAGCGCGCGGATGGCATCGGCCATGTGGCGGGCCTCGGTCATGGGACGACCCAGGATTTCCGCCTGATGAACCAATGCGGGGTTCTCGGCGGCGAGATCGGCTATTGCGGCCATGTTTCCTCCTCGGAGCGCCGGCCGCTATAGGCCGGGGAGGGCGTTATGGGCAACCCCGGTCGCGTTATCGGGTGCCAGGGGACCGCGCGTGCCGGCCGGTCGAGCGCGTTATTCCCGGGAAAACCGGCGCGATTGTGGCCCATGACGGATTGGCAGTATTGGAATCTCGGGCTGGGTACATGCCAGACGACAACCGCGATTTGGGCCGACCCGAAGGCGTATTGGCCGGGCAGCCTTGCATCATCAAAGGTCCTCCAACCTTTGATGCAGGCGCGGGGCGGCAAAGTCGATGAACGCGCGCAACCGGGTCGGCACGATCCTGGTATCCGGATAGCAAAGCTGGACCGGCACCGGCGGCGGCTCGAACGATTCCAGCACGCGCCGCAACGTGCCCTGCCGCAATCGTGACGCGACCATGTAGGACAGGGCGAGTGTGATACCGTCGCCTGATTCCGCCAGATCGATGGCTGCGGCCGCGTCGTCGATCGTCAACCGTGGGTCGATCGCGACTGAGATCGAGCGGGTGTCGCTGGCGAACCGCCATTCCCGGTTGGGCAGCAGGCCGGTGAAGGCCACCATGTCATGCTGCTTCAGGTCGTCGGGATGAGTGGGGGTTCCGGCGCGTGCCAGATAGTCCGGACTCGCCACCAGCACGCGACGGACCTCGCCCACGCGGCGCACGATGGTCGCGGAATCGGGAAGGCTGGCGATGCGGGCCGCGATGTCGATGCCTTCCTCGATCAGATGCGTCACACGATCCAGCAGCAACAACGTCGCGGTGACCTGCCGGTGCTCGCGCAGGAACGCGGCCAGCACCGGCGCCAGGTGAAGCCGGCCGAAGGTGACCGGGGCGGTGATGGTCAGATGCCCGCGCGCGATCGCGGTCTCCCCGGCGGCCGCCTTTTCGGCTTCGTCCATGTCCTGCAGAGCGCGACGGACGGTTTGCAGATAGAGCCGGCCGGGTTCGGTGATGGTCACCGTGCGGGTGGTGCGGTTGAACAGGCTGACACTGATCCGGTCTTCCAGGAACGCCACGGCGCGCGTGACCGCCGGCGGGGATATCCGCAACTGGCGCGCGGCACCGGCGAAACTGCCCGTGTCGGCGACCGCGACGAAGATTTCCAGCGCGTGTTGCCGGTCCATCAGTATTCCAATTCACGGAATAATATGTTGCCAACATCGCATATTCCGCTTTTCCGTAGCAATGGCCATTCTCCGACCAGCAAGCCAATCGGCGCCAGGGGAGATCGATCATGGGTCATGCATTCGGCGACATCGCCTTCACGCCCACCGTCAAAGCCTTGCAGGAAACGAATGGAAGTCGTGCCAACTATGCTCGCATGGCAGCGCAGAGTGGGTCGACCGACGTTCGCCTGACCGACTCAGAGGCAGCCTTCATCGGCGCGCGCGACAGCTTCTATATGGCAACCGTCGGAGAAACCGGCTGGCCCTATGTGCAGCATCGCGGTGGACCGATCGGTTTCGTGCGGATGCTGGATGAGCAAACCATCGGGTTCGCCGATTTCATCGGCAACCGGCAATATGTCAGTGTCGGGAACCTGACGACCGACGACCGGGTCTCTCTGTTCTTCATGGACTACCCGAACCGGCGCCGACTGAAGCTGTTGGGGCATGTGCGGCTGATCGACCCGGCAGCGGAGCCGGACCTGTTGGAGCGGCTCGCGGTGCCGGGATACAAGGCCCGGGTGCAGCGCGGCTTCGCGATCAAGGTCGCGGCTTTCGACTGGAACTGCCCGCAACACATCACCCCGCGCTATACGGAGGCGGATGTCGCGCAAGTCGTTTCGGGCCTGACCGCCCGCATCGCCGAGCTGGAGGCTCGGTTGGCGGTCGGATAGTGCCAACCGGCCGAAACAATGACCCGCTGGCACCGCAACTCTGTCCCGTGGGGCAGGCCGGCATCGGCAACGTCCGTAGTCGCAGCCTGGGACAGGCGTGGATGCCGGCCTGCGCCGGCATGACGGGAAGGCGCTGGGTCCGAGAGTCGATCTTTCCCCCAATTGCTACAAGGCGAGCCAGGCCGAACCACCGAAGCCCCACTCAGCGCGCGTGCAGCAACCGCATCGCCCGGTCGATCCATTGCGCGGTTAGTTTCTCCTGCGCGCCATTCTGCATCAGCCGTTCATGCAGGGCCGGGAAATCCACCCAATCCAGCGCCTGGTCCTGGTTGAAGCAGGAGAACACCACGCTGCGCTCTCCGGTGACGGGATCGACATGCGGTTGCAGGCACTGGGCACAGACTTCCTTCATCATGCACTGCATGGGGGAATTGATCGACCCGGTCGCGGTATGATCGGGCCGCAGATACGGCGCCAGCACACCGTGGCGCGCCTGCCCGACCGCCTGCATCATGCGGTCCGAGCCGATCACCAGCAGATGTTCGGCATCGCGCAACGGCACCGCCTGATCCCCCAACGCGCCGGAGCCATAGGCGATCATCGCCTGTACGATATTGCCAACGAAACCGCGATCTTGCGGGCGGGTGGGGGCGAAACCCGGGGCCTCATCGCAGCACCAGACGATGACATCGGCGGCGCGCTCGATTTCCGCGACCTTGTAGCGATCTCGCAATTGCTTGTAGCCGGCGAAGTAAACCACCTTGGACCCGGCCGCCCGCGTCGCCGCGCCGATCGAAAACAGCACCGCGTTGCCCAGACCGCCTCCGATCAGGGCGACGGTGGTGTTGAG
>CAMBXJ010000406.1 GCA_945871455.1 Asaia bogorensis | reverse complement strand
AAATCCAAACACGAAGGCCTGTCCTACCTGCTGCTGTCCATGAACAGTCCCGGCCTGGATCGCCGCCCGCTGAAAACCATGACCGGACGCAGTGAGTTCAACGAAGTATTCTTCACCGACGTGAAAGTGCCGGAAACCCAGATCGTGCTGGGCCGCGGCAAGGGCTGGTATGTCGCCAACGTCACCCTGAAGCACGAACGCCTGATGATCGGTGACGCCGGCAAAATGACCGCGCGCCTGGAACAGTTGATCAAGCTGCTGCAAAAATCGGAAATAGACGGCGTTCCGCTGATCCGCATCTCCGAATACCGCGACCGTCTGCTGCGCCTGCAGGGCGAGGTCATTGCCTGGAAAGCCCACAACCTGCGCCTGCTGACGGAAGCCGCCCAGGGGGTCGATTCCGGTGTGAAACGGATGATCGTCAAATACGGCGGCACCATGCTGGGTTTCCGCCTCTCCTCCCTGGCCGTCGACGCACTGGGCGCGGCCGGCCTGCCATACGAATCCGCCGGGGAGGACGCGGAAGACGACGATGCCACCACCTGGAACATCGACTATATGTACGATGTCGGGCTGATGATCGGCGGCGGGTCGAACAACATCCAGAAGAACATCATCGGGGAGCGCGGCCTGGACCTGCCACGCGAACCCAAGGTGCAAGGCACCGTCGCGATCGGGAGGGGCTGATGGAGTTCGGGCTTTCACTGGAACAGCGCCAGTTCGACGATTCGCTGCGCTCCTTCCTGAAAGACCGCCTGCCGATGGACCGGCTGCGGGCGCTCGCCGAACCCGGCGGCGGTTTCGATGATTCGCTGTGGAACGGACTGGCGGAACTCGGCCTGCACGGTCTGGTCGTGCCGGAACGTTTCGGCGGTGCCGGCCTCGGCATCCTGGACGCCGCCGTGGCGGCCGAGGCGCTCGGCAACGCCGCTGCCCCGGTGCCGTTTGCCGGCAGTCTGGTGATGGCTCCGCTGGCGTTCATGCACAGCGCCACCGAGGCCCAGCAGGATGAATATCTGCCCGGCGTCGCCAGCGGCGAAATCCGCATGGCCGTTGCGTTTGCGGGCTTCGCCGGGCAGACCGGTGCGGCAAGCGCGTCGCTGGCGGATGGGCGCCTGTCCGGACGCATTACCGGCGTGATGGACGCCGCATCCGCCACGCATTTTCTGGTCTATCTGCCGGACGGTCATGCCGCCGTGGTGGCGGCCGACGCAACCGGTGTATCCACAAAGGTCAACCGCAGCATCGATCGCACCCGCCCGATGACGGATGTCACGTTCGATTCGGCACACGCGGAACGGCTCGGCGCGGCCAACGCCCCGCTCGTGGCCGCACGGACCGTGCTGGATGCCGGCCGGGTCGTGCTGGCCGCGGACACGATGGGGGCCGCGCAGCACATGCTGGATGCGGCCGTGGCCTTCGCGAAGGAGCGCGTGCAGTTCGGCCGTGTCATCGGCAGCTTCCAGGGTGTGAAATACATGCTGGCCGACTGCGTCACCGTGCTGGAACCCTGCCGCGGCATGGTCTGGTACGCGGCCCATGCCCAGGACGCGATCCCGGACGAAGCCCGCCTGACCGCCTGCCATACCAAGGCGCATCTGGCCGAAATCGCCCGCGACGTCGCCCGCATCACCACCGAGGCGCATGGCGGCATGGGTTTCACCGACCTGCTCGGTCTTCATTACTGGTTCAAACGGATCATGTTCAACCGCCAGGTGCTGGGCGGACCGGAACGCTGCCGCGAGGAAGCCGCGCAACTGCAAGGATGGAACCTCCATGTCTGACTCACCGTCAACCGAAATCGACATCGAACCGATCCGCGCGCAACTCGGCCGCAAGGTCGAAGACCGCGATCTGGCCACGGCCGCCCCGCTGCGCGGCATGGTGGTCACGTTCGATCGCAATGAAACCGCTCCGGTTGAAGGTGAACCCATCCAGCCCGGCTGGCATCTGGCCTATTTCGCCGAGGCCAGCCGTCTGTCGGCCCTGGGCGCCGATGGGCTGCCGCTGGAACGCGGCGGGCTGCCGAAGATGCCATTGCCCCGGCGCATGTATGCCGGTGCATCGCTGACGTTTCACGCCCCGATCCTGGTCGGCGACCCGTTGCGTCGGGAAACCGAATTCAGCGACGTGCAACTGCGCAAGGGCTCGACCGGCACCCTGATTGTCGCCACCCAGACGCGACGTATCTACACCCCGCGTGGCCTCGCCCTGACGGAAGACGCCACCAGCGTCTTCCGCGAAGCCGTGCCGCCCGGCACCCAATCCGGCATCCCCAAGAACGATCCACCGCCCGCCGGCCAGGCCTGGGCTCGCACCGTCACCCCCGATCCGGTGTCGCTGTTCCGCTACTCGGCACTGACCTTCAATCCGCATCGCATCCACTACGATCGTCCCTACGCGATGAATGTGGAGGGCTACCCGGGCCTCGTCGTGCACGGCCCGTTTTCCCAGCAATGCCTGCTGGACCTGATACGCGACAACACCAGCCGTCCGCTGCTGAAATTCGTCATGCGCGCCCGGGCGCCGATCTTCGACGTCGCACCGTTCACCCTCGCCGGCGGGATGGTCAACGATAACGAGGCGGACCTGTTCGCGATGGGTCCCGGCGGCGGGATTTCCATGCAGGCACGGGCAACTTTGGGATGAGCGGTGCCGCCACGCCCTGCTCACGGTCTGTCTACACGCAGGTCATGGACTGGGAGATGCACCACACCGAATGGGGGCGTCCGGATGCGCCGCCCTTGGTGCTGTGGCACGGGCTGGCCCGCACCGGGCGGGATTTCGACGATCTCGCCGCCGCCCTGGCGGACACCTATCGGGTCATCTGTCCCGACACGATCGGGCGTGGAATGTCGCAATGGACCAACGATCCCGACCGCGACTACTGCTTTGCCGCCTACGCGCGACAGGCGGCGGCGTTCGCGGACGCGCTCGGTCTTGGCCGCTTCCGCTTCCTCGGCACATCCATGGGCGGCGCGCTGGGTATTGCCGCCGGTGCCACCACGTTGCGCGGTCGGATCAGTCACATGGTGCTGAACGATATCGGCCCGACCTTTCCGCAACAATCCTTCGAGCGGATCCGCACCTATATCGGTGCCCCGCCCGATTTCGCTACCGTAACCGAGCTGGAAGCCTATTTCCGCACGATCTACACGCCATTCGGCGCCCATACCGACGCGCAATGGCGCCATATGGCGGAAACCAGCATGCGGCGGCTGCCGAACGGGCGAGTAACCACCCATTACGATCCCGCCATCGCTCGTCAGTTTTTCGTCCACCCCCGGGATTTCGAGCAATGGGATGCCTATGACGCGCTGACCATGCCGACTTTGGTCCTGCGCGGCGTCAACTCCGACCTGTTGCTGCCGGATGTCGCCAAGGCGATGGCCCAACGCGGTCCGCAAGCGGAAATCGCGGAGGTCCCGGGCTGCGGCCATGCACCCGCCTTGAACGTGGCCAGCCAGATCGAGACCGTGCGGCAATTCCTGGCGCGCGAAGGATCGATCGCGTCGGTCTCGCGCGCCAGGGTGTCGCCCGCCATGACATAAACCGCACGCGGATCGACCCGCTTGATCTCAGCGCCCGGCGCCTCTTGCAGAGGGATGCCGTCGATCACCCGCTCCATCGGCGGATATTGGTGGATGCCGCGCACCATCGGGATCAACCCTTCTTGGCGCAGAATGCGTCCAGCATCGCGGTTTCCTTGTTGGGTCCGTCAAAGTCCGCGGCGATGCGTTCGTATAGCCGAGCGGCGGCGTGGTAGAATTGGGCACCGGCTGGGTCTTCGCCGACGAAGGTCGAGATTTCTTCCATTTCCGCCACCCAGCGATAGGCCTTGGAGTGCATGCGCGGCATGGAGCGCGTCAGCCAGCCCAGCAGCGCCGGCTGGCTGATCGCCATTTCGGCAACAAGTGCATCGGCGGTCCCGGCACGGGTGGCGGCCAGCATCATGGCGCAGCCCAATGCGGTGAAGCCCTTGGTGATGCCGGCATAGGACATCTTCATGGCCGAAGCCGCTCCGATCGGCCCCGGCTGGATCGGCATGCTCAGCCCGTATTGGGTCAGCACCGCGGCCTTGGGTGCATCCGG
>CAMBXJ010000405.1 GCA_945871455.1 Asaia bogorensis | reverse complement strand
TCGCGGTGATGGGCACCGGAGCCGTCGGCGCCTATGCCGGAGCGCACATGGCGCGGGCCGGCGAAGACGTCACCTTCATCGATCCCTGGCCGGCCAATGTCGAAACCATGAAGGCCCAGGGCCTGAAGGTCTCCCATCTCCGGGACGTCGAACCCTGGTCGACCCCGGTTCGCGCCCTGCATCTGACCGAGTTGCAGCAGGCCGCGAAGGAAAAACCCTTCGACATGGCCTTCGTCTGCATGAAATCCTACGACACCGAATGGGCGACCACGATGATCGCTCAGTATCTGGCCCCGGCCGGCTTCGTCGTATCGTTGCAGAACTGCATGAACGAGGAAACCATCGCCGGCGTCGTCGGTTGGGGCAAGGTGATCGGTTGCATCGCCAGTTCCATCACCGTCGATCTGGCCGAACCCGGCCATGTGAAGCGTGCCGCCGGCAAAGCGGTGACAAGCACACCGTGTTCCGCACCGGCGAAGTGCACGGCCGCATCACCGACCGGGTGGAGGAAGTCCGCCGCCTGGTGGCGCTGTCCGACTCGGCGCTGGCCACCACCAATATCTGGGGCGAGCGCTGGTCGAAGCTGGTGACCAACGCCATGGCGAACGGCATGTCCGCGTCTACCGGCCTGATCAGCAAGACCATCCTGACCAATGACTCGCTGCGCCGCTTCGGCTCCCGCCTGGGCAGCGAAGCGATCCGCGTCGGCCAGGCCCTGGGCTATCAGTTGGAGGAAGTCCACCACATCGACCCGGAAATCATCGCCCGGGCCGGGGAGGGTGATGCCGCCGCGATCAAGGAATACGACGAACACCGCCTGGCCGAGGTCGCCAAGGCCGGCGGCGGCGAGCATCGCCCGTCGATGGGCCAGGACATGGTGAAGGGCCGCCGCACGGAAATCGAGTTCCTGAACGGCCTGATCGTCCGCAAGGGCGAGGAAATCGGCATCCCCACCCCCGCCAACGCCGCCCTGGTCGATATCGTAAAGCGCGTCGAGAAGGGTGAACTCCAGGCCGATCCTAAGCACATCCTGGACCTGCGCCTGAACTGATACCGCATATCAAGCCCGCTCCGTTTACACGGGGCGGGCTGCATCCAGGCACCTGTCGCGGCAAGACAACGCCCCCTTCGCGCGATACCGTGCCCTTGATCGGCCCCGCCCCAGCGGCGGGGCGAACAGGGCGATCGGGCAGGAGACCAATCGTCATGACGGAGATCGAGATCGTGGGCCTGGCCTCCCGGCCGGCGCTACTGCCGATCGTCGGCACCTGGCTGTGGGAGGAATGGGCGAAGCACAAGGGACGCACCCTGGAACAGGTGATCGCGCGCCTGGGCTCCTACCGCGCGACGGTCGGACCGGAGCAGACCTTCGTGGTGCTGGACGGTGCCACACCAGTCGCGACCGCCAGCCTGGTGCATCATGACCTCGATCCCAGGCCGGACCTGACCCCATGGCTCGCCGGCGTCTATGTCGATCCACCGTTTCGGGGTCGCGGCCATGCGGCGCGGTTGGTCCGGACGGTGGAGGCCGCGGCGGCGGCGGGCGGGGTGCGCCGGCTTTGGCTGCACACCGAACATGCCGCGGGGCTTTATGCCGGTCTCGGCTGGATCGCGGATGGGCCAGAGTTGGATCATGGCCATGCCGTTACCTTGATGCATAGGGACCTGGATTGAACGGCGACGACCGGATCCCTGACTCCGGCGAAGATTGTTGCGAGGGATACGACTCCGGAGCATCGCGAAATGGAAGGGCCCAGAATGCGGCGCCGGGAGTTGCGGCGCCGGCTTGCCGAACCGGCGCATGGGGTGCCAGTTTAGCCGCAACAATCACCGTGATCCCCGAGGAGCCTCCATCATGTCCGGCCTGATCCACAACCACTCCAAATGGGGCCCCACCGACCAGCTCGGCGCCGGCAACCTGCTGACGGCGGAAAAGCGCCTGGCCGCCCTGGCATCGGTGAAGCATGGCCGCGTCTACGACGTCAGTCACGAGATCCACATGGGCGCACCCTATATGGCGCCGAACCAGACCCCGTATCTGATGTCGATCTGGGCGTCGTGGAAGGACAGCATCAAGCGCCGCCGCGGCATGGGGATGACCAACGACGCGGGCACCAACCTCGAACGGATCGAGATGACCACCCATGTCGGCACGCATATCGACGCGCTGGGGCATTTTTCCAGCGGGGACCGGCTGTATAACGGCTTCTGCGCGCCGGATGTCGTCACCGATTGGGGGCTGACCAAGCTGGGGATCGAGAACGCGCCCCCGATCATCACCCGTGGCCTGATCTTCGATGTCGCCGGCTTCGATGGCGGCGCGCATCTGAACCCCGGGCGGGTGGTCACGCCGGACGATCTGGACCGCGCCGCGCGGGCCGGCGGCTTCAAGGTGGAATCCGGCGACGTGGCGCTGATCCGCACTGGCTGGGGCCGTTATTTCGCGGTGGACAATGCCAAATATCTGACCGGTGAGCCCGGCATCGACGTGCCGGGCGCGAAATGGCTGATCGACCAGGGGATCGCCGCGATCGGCACCGACAACATGGCGGTCGAGGTGCTGCCGAACCCTGACCACACGCAGGGACTGCCCGTGCATCAGTATTCGCTGTCACAATGCGGCGTATATTTGATCGAGAACCTGGAACTGGAAGAGCTAGCACGCGACGGCGTGTCGACCTGCTGCTTCATCCTGCTGGCGACGAAGTTCAAGGGTGCCACCGGATCCCCCGTGCGCCCCGTGGCGATGGTCTGATATCCGAGCGGGGTGGCGACGGTTCGCCACCCCGGTATCGAACCGGTTAAGCAACGCGCAAGAATAAGTGCTGCCTATGGGGTGGAGCACGGCTCTCGCCAAGTCATGGCGGGTGCAGACCCGCCATCCACGTCTTGCGGTGCTGCTCACAGAAAAGTCGTGGATGGTGGGCCTTCGCCCACCATGACGCGGTTTGCATCCCCCGCGCCGAGGGGGCCCGTTATTATTGCGAGCCGCCTTAGACCCGGCGCACCGCGTGGAAGACCGGCCAGCCGGTCTGGATACCGACCAGGTCCTTGCGGAAAGCGGCCGGCTCGAAGAACTGGCCCAATGGCACATAGGGAACATCCCGCCACGCCTGCATCTGCATTTCCCGTGCGATCCGGCGTTGCTCGTCTACCGTCGTCGCGTTCAGCCACTCCTCCCGCAGCGCTTCGATGCGCGGCGTGTTCGGCCAGCCGAACCAGGCGAAGGGCACGGATCGGATGGCGACCTGGGCCGGAACGAACACGTTGTTCAGGCTGGTGAGGTTGGTGATGAAGATGTTCCACCCGCCCTTGTCGATCGGCTCCCGGCTGGCTCGGCGCTGCACCACGGTGCCCCATTCCAGCGATTGGTAATCGACGTTGAATCCCATCTTGCGCAGCAGATCGTCGACCACTTGCGCTTCGGTGTGGATCGACGGGATAGTGGTCGCGCCCATCAGCACGATGCGCTCCCCCTTGTAACCGGCGGCCGCGAGTTCCTGCTTGATCTTGTCGAAATCGGTGCGTTCGGTCAGCACTTCCACACCGGCGTCGCTGGCCATCGGCGTGCCCGGCGTGAAGATGCCGGCCTTGGTGCGATAGAGGCTGGGTTCGGCACCGGAGACGGCTTCCATGAACTCCTTCTGGTTCACCGCGGACAGAACCAGCCGACGTATCGCCACGTTGTCGAAGGGCGGGTTCAGGTGGTTGAACCGGATGCAGCCGATCGATCCCATGATGTTCTTGGTTTCAACCGTTACGTCGCCACCGCGCTTCAGCAGTTTGGTCAGATCGGCGGGCGGATTCTCCCACCAATCGAACTCCCCCTTCGCCAGGGCCGCAGCCGCCGTCGCCGAGTCGGGCTGCGCGGTCCACACGACGCGATCGAAATGCACGACCCGCGGGCCTGACAGGAAGCTGACCTTGCCGTCCGGGCGCGGCACATATGCGTCGTTCCGCGCATAGACGACGCGGGACCCGGACACGCGCTCATTCGTCAGAAAGCGGAACGGGCCGCTGCCGGTGGGATCGGTGATCTGGGTATTGGCGTCGGTCTTCGCGATCCGCTCCGGCATGATCACGCAGGCCGGCTGGGC
>CAMBXJ010000404.1 GCA_945871455.1 Asaia bogorensis | reverse complement strand
TGGCGCGGGCGCGACGAGATCATTCATCGGGACGACCTGGTGCTGCTGGGATAGGCGCCTCCATCGCGGAACCTGCTCGGTCCGCGGGGTCGCCTTGACGTTGGGGTTTCGGAGGCAGTGGTCCAAGTGTCTGTCCGGAAACATAGTGTGCCTTTTCAGTGGGGTACCATGAGGCGGCTGGCAGGCGCGGCCCCGAAAGCGATGCGGGGCCATCGATGAGGGGCCGCAACGCACCACACGCCTCATGGTAGCCCGCTGAAAAGGTGCATTATGTTTCCGGACAGACACTAGGAATGGCGGGCGAGCGATTTCCCAAGATTGCATCTTGTTGGCGGCGCGTGACAGAAACAAGGTTAGAAACCAGGACGGCCTGCCCCTAACTCGGACCTTGGCGATGACAGCGAGCGGCATTATCGGCGGGGCAGGCGCTAATCAGCATCGACATGTCTGTCAGAGGCGATCCTGACCGTGGGTATGGTGTGGGATCTGCGCACACTCGCGGCAACGTCCGTACTGTTGTTCGGTGTGTTGGGTCTGCTTCAGTTATGGCTGTGGCGTCAGGACCGCACGCTGACCGTGCTCGCCATCTGGGGGGTGGCCCATGTCCTGGCCGCGGTCGGGATTCTGCTGCTGACCGGCCGACATGTCATCCCCTATCGTCTGTCGATCGATGCCGCCAACGCACTGATCCTGATTACCTATGGCTTGGTATGGGCCGGCGCGCGCCGGTTCGAGCAACGAGGCATATCGATCCCCGTCGTCGTGGGCGGCACGGTCTTGTGGCTCGCACTGTGCCAGGTGCCCCAATTCTACGACAGCCTCTCCGCCAGGGTGGTGTGGCTGTCCGTGACCATCGCTGCGTACGACCTGCTGACCATGCGAGAATTCCTTCGCCAGGACCCCACCGGCGCTCGGCCGTTACGGCGCGCCCTGGCCTTGGTGTTCGCGGTTCATGCGGCCCTGCAGGCAGGACGAGCGGTGCTCGCCGCAACGATCGGCTTCGAGCAGCGTGCCCTCGAACTGCCGAATGTGGGCTGGTTCGCGCTGGTGATGGCCGGTGGTCTCGTGCTGACCATGGTGGCCTCGGTCTTGCTGATCGCTGTGGCCAAGGATGATGCGCAGCGCCAGGCCCTGGAAACCCTGGCCGAGGCAAGGGACACCGCCGAACGCGCGAATATCGCGAAGACCCGCTTCCTGGCGCGGATGAGCCATGAACTGCGGACCCCGTTGAATGGCGTTCTCGGCCTGGCCCAGGCCCTGACGCGGGAGGCCGATCTACCGGATGAGCAACGACAATGGGCGGCGTTGCTGGAGCAATCCGGCCGGCATCTGCTGGCGATCGTCAACGACATGCTGGATCTTGCCCGCGCGGAGGCTGGCACGTTCGAGTTGGCGCCTCGGGCGGTGCGGGTGCGCGATATCGTCGATGGCAGCCGCGACCTGATGGCGGAGACGGCACTGGCAAAAGGGGTGGAATTGCGGCTTGCAGTCGCGCCCGACACGCCGGAGGCCGTGATGGCGGATGCGGTGCGCGTGCGCCAGATCATTCTGAATTTGCTGGGTAATTCCATCAAATTCACGCCCCCCGGGGGCCACGTGACCTTGTCGGTCTCGGGGCGCGAGAATGCGGACGGCATCGTCCTGTCGGTGCGGGATACCGGTCCTGGGGTCCCGCCAGAGATAGTCCCCTACCTGTTTCAGGACTTCATGCTGTGTCCGGTCGTCGATGCGACGCCGGATGGAACCGGGATGGGCTTGTCGATCTGCTCATCCCTGGCACAGGCGATGGGGGGCACGATCCGCTACCAGCCGGCACCGGAGGGAACGGGCAGCGTGTTTACGGTCGATTTGCCGTTGCCTTCCGCGGAACCGCCGCCGGCCCCGCCAGTGCAACCGGCGCCCTTGACCGCTCCGCCTGCGTCTGGCGCAGGCCGTGTGCTGGTCGTCGACGATGTGCCGACCAACCGGAGGCTGGCGGAGGTGCTGCTGCGGCAGGCCGGGTTCGAGGTGGAGCTTGCGGCGGACGGGGCAGAGGCGGTGACGATGCTGCGGCACGGGCGCATCCCGGACGTCGTGCTGATGGACATCTATATGCCGGGGATGGATGGGATCACGGCAACCCGGCATATTCGCGATCTGCCGAGCTCGGCTGGGCGGGTGCCGATCATCGCGTTGACCGCGGATGCCAGTCCGGACCAGATCCGCGCCTGTCAGGCCGCCGGCACGAACGGCTATGTCGCGAAGCCGTTCAATATCGAGGCCTTGGTGGCCTCCATCCGGGCGGTTTTGCCAGAGGCAGCGTCCGGCGATCCAACCGCGCCATCGGAGCATTTCCGTCAGTCATAAGCGGCATCGGTGCTCAGGTCGGCCTAGGGCAGGATATCCGGCCCAGTCCGGCGATATGTGCTGCCTCGGCCAAACGGCGATTTTCCTCGCCGCGATTCATGCCAACCGACGTACCCACTGACCGATGGGTGGCCGTGTCATTGCGAGTGTAGCGAAGCAATCCAAAGGGTTGGCGTCATTGAGGCCGTTTGTTGCCCTGGATTGCTTCACTGCGCTCGCAACGACAGCGGCTGTTGTCGCCATCGGTCCATGGTTCAGTCGGTTCGTACAACAGCGAGAGAATCATCCGACACAACAGCACCCAAAGCGGCCTTTCGTTTGGCGTTTCCGGTCACGGTGCAACCGCCCGGGGACGGCCGCTACAGGACTTCGAACACGTCGCCGCCGGCTTGCAGCGCCTGGATCAGCCGGTCGGCGTCTTCCCGCAGGAGCAACCGTTCCGCCACCAACGCTTCCGCGGCGGCCGTGACCCGGGCCGCCCAGGCCTCTCGCGACCCGTATCGTGCTTCAACGGACGGTCGAGGATCGTTGGTTCGCGTCCGGTCCACCTCGGTTGCCGGAAACGGACTGAAGGAACCCTGCACCGTGAACAGGTCGCCCGCCGCGTAGCCGGGAATGCGCACAGCCCAACCGGTATGGGTGGAAATCGGCGCGGAGAGCAGCGGATGGCGCAACCCGTCCAACCCGTTGCCATCGGCATCCACCGCGCTGACCAGCACGGGGTAGGCGGGGCCGTCGATCGGCGGTTCCATCGAATGGTCACGCAGATGCAGCGCGTTCAGCACCTTGGGAAAATCGACGCCCGCCAGGCTCGGAAAGGATTTTTCCGCACTCTCTCGCGCAACCAGCGTGCCGGCCGAGCGGGATGGGAAGCGGGAGTCGGGGGGCAATACGCCGTGTTCGACCCAATCCGTCAGCGCCACCCAAAGTGCGCGCATCCAGGAACTGTAGCCCAGGGGATTGCCGGGCAGTTGCGTCACCTGAACGGTGGCAGGTTTGTAAACGCCGTGCTGGATGCCGGTTCCCAGATACAGCCGCACATTGTCCGGCATCGCCACATCAGCGCCCGCAGTGTCGGTCGCGACCAGCGACGCCCGCCCAACCCACATGTCGGAGTCCATGTCCATGTGGATTACCTTGGGGCAGACCCCGGCCGCGTTGGCGCGCCGCAGAATCCCGTCGGTGCTGCCGCTGAGCGGGTCCGTCAAGGTCGGGTAGGTGAAGGGGAACTGGTCGTCGAGGAAGGAATGGTCCTCATGCTGACGAGAATATCGTCCCGGCTGCGCGAATGCATGGTTGATGAAGGTCCGGCGCGATCCGCTGACCACCGGCATGACAGCGTCGAAGACCGGCCGCCCCGACAGGTCCTGATTGAAGCCCAAATGCACGAAATCGCGCAGCACCCGCCCGCTTTGGGAAATGCCAAATCCGCCGGCATGGCGGACGGAACCGGCCAGCGGGTTCTCGGCGCTGGTATCGTGGCGCAGGAATGCCACCAGATCGCGGATCGCGGCGAAGCCGATACCCATGACGGCGGGATCGCGCGCCGGATAGATGAACTCATAGATCGAGCCGCGGTCATAGCCGGCCGGCCGGGTGACTTCGATCTGGTTATTGTCGACATAGCGCCAGGTCAGGTCGGGCGGGGTCGCGCGCCTGTCCTGCTCTCGCTGGCGGACCGTCAGGCTGGCCTTGGATCGATCCAGGTCCGCGGCTGGATAGGACAATGTGCCGATAAAGCCGTTGGTCGAGGT
>CAMBXJ010000403.1 GCA_945871455.1 Asaia bogorensis | reverse complement strand
ACCTTGGGCGACATGGCCCGCGGGTTGATATCGTGGGCGACGAAGATAAGGGCTGCGTCCTCGTTCATCATCTCGTTCATCCTGGTCAGCAGGACATTGCGCTTGGTCGAGTCGAACTCACCCATGACTTCGCCGATCAACTTGTCCATTTCAGGGGTCTTGTAGTGTCCCCAGTTCGCACCCTTTGGCGCCGCCGCCGCGCTCCACACATGTCGCACCAGCGCGTTGAACGGATCCTGAGCCGCTCGGCTTACGTTAATGCCATGAATTTCCGGAAATTTTTCGACGCCCGTGCGCGTGATGTCGAGCAGCGCGTTCCAGTCCATGGTCTGCAACGTGACCTGGAAGCCGGCTGCTTCCATGTTGGACTTCACCAGTTCATTCATCGGCAGCGGCTGCATCTGACCGGAACCGGACGTGGAGATCGCGAACGTCACCTTGCAGGGCAGGCACCCGGCTTCCTTCAGCAGGGCCTTTGCCTTCGCAAGGTCGTAGCTGTAGATGCGCGGCTTGCCGTAATAAGGCGTGGATGGGGGAACCGTGGAATTGCCCTCCAACATCAGCCCGTTCAGCATCTCCTTCATGTCAGACCGGTTCAGCGCATAGTTGGCGGCTTGGCGAACGCGCTTGTCGGTGAACGGCCCCTTCACGAAGTTCAACTGGTATGTCCAGTTGTGCGGATACGGGTTGGTCACGATCGTCATGCCGGATGACTTCAGGCGCGCAACCGCATCGGGGGACGGCGCCTCGATCCAGTTGACCTGGCCGGACAGCAGGGCCGCCGTCCGGGTAGACGCTTCAGGCATCGGCACCAGCACCAGGCGATCCTGCTTCGGGATCCGCTTGGTGTCCCAGTAGTCCTTGTTCGGAACCATCTCCATCCGCTGATGCGGCGTTGCCTTCTCAAAACGGTAAGGCCCCGTCCCTGACGGCCTGTTCGCAAAATCCGTCCAATTATACTTCACCTCCTGCGCTCGGCAGCGGCTGACCATCATCACGTAGCTCATGTTGAACTGGAACAACGAGTCGATGGTCTTGGTTTCCATCGCCACTGTCAGGTCGTCGATTTTCTCTACGCTGGCGAAGTTCGTCAGATAGGCGCGGGCCTGGGCGAACTGGTTTGGATCGAACTCGGGCGCCTTGTCGTTGGTGGAGCGGCTCATGTTCCACACCACGTCGTCTGCATTGAACGGGCAGCCGTCATGCCACTTCACGCCGGGGCGGAGCTTGAAGATCCATCGCTTCGGGTTGTTGGTGTCGATGCTCCATTCCGTGGCGAGGCCAGGCCGCAGTTCGGCCGCCTTGGTGCCTTGGGACAGGTCCCATCCGATCAGCGTGTCATAGAGATTGTAGCCGACGAAGCGGTACCCCTCGAACCCCTGATCGGGATTGCCCGTGGTGATCGGCAGGGCGCCGGCGGTCATTCCGATAACCAGGGTCCCGCCGCCCTGGGCGTTGGCCTGGGGGGCCAGCAATGCCAGACCGGCCGCAACAGCCGCGGTTGCGCCGAACCGCGTCGAATTCGATTTCGTCATAAGGTGCCTCACGCGAAGTCTCCAACCGCTCTTGGTTCCACGCGCCGCTGGCGGCGATACGGCGCGGGTTACGGGGATTAAGGGTGGATCAGGGGGCGACGCTGACCGTGGTCAGGTCCTGGAACCAGCTTTGCGCCTGCACGAAGCCCTGCACCTTGGGCGACATGGCCCGAGGATTCAGGTCGTGGACCACGAAGATCATCATCGCGTCCCGGCCGAGCAGTTCGTGGAGTTCGATGAGGAGGGCCAATTGTTTGGCCGGGTCGAATTCGTGAAAGATCTTCTCGACCAGCTTTTCGCCATCGGGATGGGCGTAGTGACCCCAGTTGGGACCCGCCGGCGCCCAGTAAAGCTTGGACGCCTGCTTGATGATGGCGTTCACGGGATCGAGCAGCCCGCGTGAGAAATTCAAGCCATCATAGTTGGGAAATTTCTCGACTCCGGCCCGATACACGTCCAGCAGCGCGTTCCAGTCCATCGTCTGGATCGTTACGTCAAAGCCCGCGGCGTCCATTTGCGCCTTGACCAGTTCGTTCATGGGCAAAGGCTGCATCTGGCCGGACCCAGAGGTCGAAATGCCGAACGTCACCTTGCATGGCAGGCACCCGGCTTCCTTCAGCAAGGCGCGCGCCTTGACAGGATCGAACGCGTATTTCGGTGGGTTGCCGTAATAGGCGACTGTCGGAGGAACGATCGCGTGATCCTCCATCGCCGTGCCGCCCAGCATCTCCACCATGTCGGCGCGGTTGATCGCCAGATTGGCGGCCTGGCGGATACGCAGGTCGGTGAATGGCCCGCGCTTGTGGTTCAGCATGTAGGGCCAGTGATGCGGGTAGACATTCGTCACGACCCGCATCCCGGCGCTTTTCAGCCGCGGCAGCGCGTCAGGCGACGGCGCTTCGATCCAGTTGACTTGGCCGGACAGCAGGGCGGCGGTGCGGGTCGAAGCCTCCGGCATCGGGATCAGCACCAGGCGGTCCTGTTTCGGGATGCGCGCCTTGTTCCAGTAGTCGGTGTTCGGGACCAGTTCCAACCGCTGGTTCGGCACCATCTTGTCGAATTTGTAGGGGCCGGTCCCGGATGGCTGCAGCGCATAGGCGGACCAGTCGCCATTCAATGCCTTCAGACGGCACTGGCTGACCATCAGCACGTAGCTGAGGCTGTAGGGAAAAAGCGATTCGACGAAATTGGTTTCGAACGCGACCGTCATGTCGTCGACCTTCTCGACCGACTTGACGTTGGTCAGGAAGCTGCGGGTATAGGCGAACTGCTGAGCAAAGAAGTTGGGCGACTTCTGGTCCATACGGAACTGGAAGTTCCAAACGACATCGTCGGCACTGAAGGCGCATCCATCGTGGTATTTGACGCCGGGCCGCAGCTTCACGATCCAGCGTTTGGGATTGGCGGGGTCTATCTGCCAGCCGGTGGCCAGTCCCGGTACGATGTCGGACGGTTTGTCGAATTTTGACAGATCCCAGAGCGCCAGGGAGTCGTAAAGACTGTAGCCGACGAAGCGGTAACCCTCGAACCCCTGATCAGGGTTACCCGTCGTGACCGGGATATTGCCCGCGGTCATCCCGACGACCAGCGTGCCGGCGGCCTCGGCGGGACCAGGGGCCGCGCCGGCAAGCGCAAGAGCAACCAGTCCGGCACGAAGTGGTGCTGTCAGGTGGAGATGGGGACGCAAGGGTGGCCTCCTCGGGGCAAAGCAGATGCCTATGGTGCAGTGCAACGCGTGTGCCAAAATAAGGCCCGAAAGAACGCAGGACAGGCATGTTGATATGGCTAATAAATATGCATCATGATTTTTTGCGCCATATATGATCAGAATTAGGGCGTATTTTGTCATCGTCACGCATGATTGCTGGAATATGCAGCGCGATTGGAGGCGCTGGCCTGTGCGTGCCGGAATTGCGTGCAGCGTTGCGATACCAAGATCGTCTGCCCCGCGGCCTGCCGCCGGTTGTCCACCAATGAGCCGCGGACTAAGTCGTCATTCCTCCGACCCCGACGCCGGAGCAGCTTTACATGGCATGCTGCATCACCGGCTTCATCACGGGCCGGAAACGGAGATCATCGGCCGAATCGCCAGACCACCATCGGCGCGTGAATTCGGATCGAGGGCTTGGCGGCGGGCCATTCCAGATCCCATGACACTCGGACGGCAAGGCGGAAACCGGGCAAGGTGGCGGCATTGGCGTCGCGCGTGCTGATGTGCTTGGCTACCGGTCAATGCAGCAACGGCTGGTTTGAAAGGGAGGTTTGCCATGACATTGTCCATCCGCGCGATCGATCCCGTGTCTCGCCCATTTTTTGCCGGCGAGGTGTCAGGAATCGACATCACAAAGCCGCTCACCGGGGAGCAGGCGATCCAGATCGAGAAGGGCATGGACGAGTTCGGCGTCCTGGTCTTCCACGATCAGCGCCTGACCGATGAAGCCCAGATGGCGTTTTCCCGCAATTTCGGAGAGCTCGAACTCGCCACCAACAATCTGCGCGATGGCAAGGAACAGCGCCTGGGCGCGCATATCGCCGATATTTCCAACCTGGACGCCAACAACAACGTGCTGG
>CAMBXJ010000402.1 GCA_945871455.1 Asaia bogorensis | reverse complement strand
GGTGGGGTTCACGCCGCCCGACGTCACGAAAATGCTGCCATCGACGATGAACAGGTTCTTCACGTCATGGGTGCGGCCCCAGGAATTCACCACCGACCGTGCCGGATCGTTGCCCATGCGGGCGGTGCCGAGCAGGTGCCAACCGCCGTAGAGGACGGGGCTTGTGGCGTGGATGTGGCGCGCGCCCGCGGCGGTCAGGATATCCCGCGCGCGATCGATGGCGAAATCCAGCATACGGCTGGTGTTTTCGCCGATCATGTAGTCGATCTTCGGCGCCGGGATGCCGTGGCTGTCCTTCAGAACCGGATCGAGGGTGACCCGGTTGCGCTCCTCGGGCAGGTCCTCGGTGCAGACGCCAACCTGCATGCGATGACCGACCATGCCGCGGAACGTGTCGTGATGGGCATCGCCCCAGGGCAGCAGGCCGTTGGCCTCGGAGTTGACCGCCTCGGTGGCCACACCGATGGTGCGGGTAAACTGGAAGTTGAACCCGCGCAGGAACCCGCGGGCACGGTCGGTCTCGTAGAATTCCTGGCTCCACAGGCACAGCGGCGGGCCGCGATGCCCGTCCATCGGTTCGTCGACATAGCCGGCGACCTGCGCCCAGGGGTGGAACATCAGGTTCTTGCCCACCAGGCCGCTGGAATTGGCCAGGCCGTTCGGGAAACGCGCGGAAGCGGAATTGAGCAGCAGGCGCGCGGTGCCGACCCCGTTGGCGGCGAGGATGACGACCTCGGCCGGCTGGAACTGTTCCGTCCCGTCGGCGTCGTAATAGATGACGCCGGTCGCCATGCCGTCGGGGCCGGTGACGATTTCCCGCACGCGGCAGTTGGTGCGCAGTTCCACGCCGGCGCGGATGGCATGCGGCCAGTAGGTGATGTCGGTGCTGGCCTTGGCCCCTTGCGCGCAGGCCGGCGTGCAATGGCCGAGATTGATGCAGGGCGCGCGACCGTCATATTCCGTCGTGGCGACCGCGCTGTCGGATGGCCACCAGTGCCAGCCGAGACCGTTCATCGTTTTGGCGATCTTGGCGCCGGTCTTTCCCAAAGGCAGCGGCGGCATCGGCGGGGAGTGCGCCGGATAGGCGGGATCGCCGGCAAGGCCCGACACGCCGGTCATGCGGTCATTTTCGGCAAAGAACGGATCCAGAGTCGCATAGTCGATCGGCCAGTCATCCGCCACGCCATCCAGGGACCGCACCTTGAAGTCGGACGGATGCATGCGCGGATAATGCGCCGTGTACATCACGGTGGACCCGCCGACGGCATTGAAATTCACCACCTTGATCGGCGACCCATCATCATTGATCGGATAGTCGCTCGGCCGTCCGCGAACATTCGGGCTGATGGCGAAATCGCTGAACACCCGCGCCTCATAATCGCGGCCGTTGGTCGGATAGTCGGACTGCTTCATCCAATCGCCCTGTTCCAGGCACAGGATGCGCATCTTCGTTTCGGCCAGGCTCCAGGCCACCGCGGCGCCGGACGCACCGGAGCCGATGATCAGAACGTCGACCTTGTCTTTCATGCTTCGGTCCTTGCGACCAGGAATTGCTTGTTGACGCAGTTCTCCAGCCGTCCGTCACGCAGGAAACGCGCGGCGGTGCGGGACGCGAAGGTGCGATTGTCGCGCATACTTTCGGGCGTGTAGAAGGCCGAATGCGGCGTCACGATCAGGCGGTGGCGGATCCAGTCCTCGTTCTTTTGCCAGGCGGCGATCAGGCGCGATTGCGGATTGGCCGGTTCCTGCGGCAACACGTCCAGGCCGGCCGCGAGCACGGTGCCGTCCTTCAGCGCGTCATACAATGCGTCGGTATCGACGATCGGCCCGCGGGCGGTGTTGATCAGGATCATGCCCTTCTTGGCGGCGGCAAAGGCCTCGGCGCCGATCAGATTGCGGGTTTCCGCCGTCAATGGCGCATGGATGCTGACGAAATCGCATTGTCCCATCAGTTCCGCCAGACTGTCCGCGCGCCGGACACCGATCGCGAACTGATAACCGTTCGGCTGGTACGGATCGTAGAACACGACGTCCATGTCGAAGGCCTTGGCACGCCGAGCGGCGGCGGTGCCGATGCGCCCCATGCCGACCACGCCGTAGGTACAGACCGACAGGCGGCGGCCGAACGGATTATGCGCCGGGCGCCAGTTGGCCTTCAGGTCTTCCCGCAGTTCCTGGTCGTGATAGGCGGTGCTCTTGGCGAGCGTCATCATCAGCGCGATCGCATGATCGGCCACTTCGCGCGTGCCGTAATCCGGCGTGTTGCAGACGGCGATGCCCATCTTGCCGAAACGCTCGATATCCACGTCGTCATAGCCGACGCCGTATTTCACGAAGATCCGGCATTTTTTTAGCTTGTCGATGTATTGCGGCGGCGGGCAGGACCCGACGATCGCATCCGCGTTGGCCCATTGCTCGTCGGTGACGGCGGCGAAACCGGAACAGAAATCGGTCTCGAAGCCTGAACCGACCGCCTCGTGGGACATCTGATGGAATTCGGCCGGAAGATTCGGCCAGAGAATGCGCAGTGCCATGGCGTTTCCCCGTTGGTGGATGTTGACGACCATAGTGCCACGATCTCGCGCGGTTGGACACATCGGGCGAACGCGGTCCCTTTCGGTCATGGCCGGCCCTGACCGAAAGGGCGATGTCCGCACGAATCTTCTCCATCCAAGGGCGAGCAGGCCGTTGTGTGAACGCGGTGGGTCCTGCTGGCGAGCGGTTGCGGGCGCGGCCCGGAACGCCATGTGTAGAAAATGCCGGTCTCACTCACCATGACGGCGCTCGGAACCGACGACGGCCGATCGCGCGGGAGGCATCCGCACACGGGGCGATTCCACAGATCATCGATTAGTTCGATGATTATGACGAATTTAATTGATTGGACGACTGAATGCCCGGGCGCTACTGCTTCATCTGGCGTTGAGCGACACAGACCTCGATTGGAGAAGACATGAACACCGAAAGCAAATGCCCGATGGGAGCCGGCAGTGGGACTGCCAATGGGACTGCCAGTGGGAACGCCAATGAGACTGCCAACGGGACTGCCAGTGAAGGCAGGACAGCCGCCGGGCGGAGCATGTCAAACCAGCTTTGGTGGCCGAACCGACTGGATCTGGCGGTGCTTCACCAAAATTCGCCCAAGGCCGATCCGATGGGAACGGACTTCGACTATGCCGAGGCGTTCAAGAGCCTCGACCTGGCGGCGGTGAAGGCGGACATCGTCGCGCTGATGACCCGTTCGCAGGATTGGTGGCCGGCCGATTACGGGCATTACGGGCCGCTGTTCATCCGGATGGCGTGGCACAGCGCGGGCACCTACCGGATTGGCGACGGCCGCGGCGGCGCCGGGGCGGGCACGCAGCGTTTCGCGCCGCTGAACAGTTGGCCCGACAATGCCAACCTCGACAAGGCACGCCTGTTGCTTTGGCCGATCAAGCAGAAATACGGCCGGAAGCTTTCCTGGGCCGATCTGCTGATCCTGACCGGCAACTGCGCTTTGGAATCGATGGGCTTCAAGACCGCCGGTTTCGCGGGCGGGCGCGTGGATGTCTGGGAACCGCAGGATGACATCTATTGGGGTTCGGAAGGCAAGTGGCTGGCGGATGAGCGTTACAGCGGTGATCGGGACCTGGAAAATCCGCTCGCCGCCGTTCAGATGGGTCTGATCTACGTCAATCCGGAAGGGCCGAACGGCCAGCCCGACCCGCTGGCGTCGGCCCGCGATATTCGCGAGACCTTCGCCCGCATGGCGATGAACGATGAAGAAACGGTCGCGCTGATCGCCGGCGGCCACACGTTCGGCAAAGCGCATGGCGCGGCCGACCCAGGCCGGTATGTGGGTCCGGAGCCGGAAGCCGCTTCCATCGAGGAACAGGGTCTCGGCTGGAAGAATAGCTTCGGCAAAGGCAGCGGAGTCGAAACCATCACCAGCGGGTTGGAAGGCGCCTGGACCAAGGATCCGGTGAAATGGGACAACGGCTTCTTCGACAACCTGTTCGGATATGAATGGGAACTGACCAAAAGCCCCGGGGGCGCCCATCAGTGGACCCCGAAGGACCCATCGGCCGCGACAACCGTGCCGGACGCGCACGACCCGTCGAAGCGGCA
>CAMBXJ010000401.1 GCA_945871455.1 Asaia bogorensis | reverse complement strand
CCGTCCTGGCGCAGCATGCGGGACGCCGCGGCATTGGCGGTGAAGGTGATGCGCGGATGACGCAGCACGTGGCCCATCAGCCCGTCGATCATCGCCTCCGGGTCGATCACGTGGCAGCGCGGCACCGACTGTCCGGACGACGCATCCGGTCGAGGGCCGAACACGACATCATGCGCGCGGAGCCAGTGATAGGTTGCGAGCTGGTTGTCCGTATAGCACCTCACCAGGGTGGGATCGTTCTCATGCCGTCCGACGTCGCACAGGTCCTGGTATAGCAGTTCGCTGCTGTCCTCGATCCCGTGGTTGATCTGGATGTCGGTGCCGGCGAAAGCGAGCAAGCCGCCGCAGATGCGCGACGATCCGCCGGGTTCGGCGGCCTTTTCCAGCAGCACCACGTCCGCGCCCGCATCCGCCGCGGTCAGGGCCGCCGCCAGTCCCGCGGCGCCGGCGCCTATCACCACGATATCCGTCCTGTCTTTCATCACGCCTCATCCACCCGTGCGGCATCGCCGACATTTCGCCCCCGTCCGGGTGCCGTCAACCGAGAGCGGCCCCGCGCAGTCCGGTCCCCGATTCCAGCGACCGGACCGGGTCAGAACTTCAGCCGATCCACGCCGTAGAACTTGCCGACCTGATCGACCCGTTCCGCGCTTGGCACCGAGTTGAACCAGCCGTGGCGGCTATGTTTGATCCCGGTGGCGCGTTGCAGATCGACCATTAGTTCGGCCATTTTCATCGTGCTGGCCAGACCGTCGATGATCGGCACATCGTCCACCCGGTTGATGCCGTTGCGCGCCATCAGCAGGTTCAGCGGCACTTCCCCGGGAATGATCACGTCGGCGCCGGTTTCGCGGATCACGCGGCGGGCGACCTCCTGGAATTTCTCGATCAGCGGGCCGGGATTCTGATAGGCCGGCAGCACATCGGCGAAACGCAGGCCCGAGGCCACCACACCGGCGCAACGATCGGTCAGGCCGTAGTTGCGCACCTGTTCCTGATACATCGGGATCATGCGATCGATGAACAGGATGATGGCAAAGCGCTGGCCGAACATCGTGGCCAGATGGCAGCAGGTTTCCCCCATGCCGATGACGGGGATGTCCACGATCGATCGCGCCTCCCGCAGCATCGGGTTCGGCAAGGTGCACATCGCGAACGCGTCGAAGCCCTGGGCCTCGGCCGCCCGCCCCGCGGCGATCCACTGGTTGCCATGGATCCAGAACGTGTAGCCGTAGCCGATATCGTCGCCGGGGTAGTTGGACGGATAGGTGCCGGGCGCCTGGCCGTGGAACACGACCTCGGTATCCGGGCGCAGCACCTTGCCCAGATGCGCCCGCATGGCGTCCTCGTAGCCGGGCAGGTCACCCAGGACGGTAAAACTTTGGTGCCAGAGCCGCATGCCCATGCTGGTTCTCCCTCTTTGGCCTGCTCGTTACGCGGCTTTCGTTACGGCCGCGTCGTCCTCGATCGGCAACGGGTTCCAGTTGCGCGACACCACCCAATCCGGGCGCGGATTGTCCCCCAGGATCGGCTTGTTGGCGACCGCGTTGCAGGAGATGTAGATGTGCCAGCGATCCTCGGCCGACAGATTGTGGCCGGAGGCGTGCAGGACGTTGCAGTGAAACAGCACGCCGGTGCCGGCCTTGCCCACCACCGGCACGGGCGCGGGCGAGGCGCGCAGCACTTCGATCATCGTCTGCTTCGGGATCGACCAAAGCTTGTAGGCGGTGGACGTGTCCTGCACGGACTCCAGCAGACCCAGCTTATGGCTGCCCGGCAGGATGTAGAGCCCGCCACTGAACTCCGACGTGTCGTTCAGCATCACGTTGAAGGTCGCCATATTCGGCGTGGGGCAACCGTCCTTGCTCCAGGAGTTGTAGTCCTGGTGCCACATCCAGGGCGTGCCCTCGATCGCCGGCTTGGCGTTGATCTTGGTGTGGTAGACATAGGTTTCCTCGGTCCCCAGCACCTGCCTGACAGGGCGAAGCACCCGCGGGGTGCGGACCAGGGCGCGGAACGGGGCGGACGCGGTGGGGCCGTCGCCTTCATGCACACGGAACAGGCTTTTGACGCCGCCGGTGTGTTCGCGGACCACTTCTTCGGCCCGGATTTCGGCCAGGCGCGTGACTTCCTGGCGCAGCACGGCGATTTCGGCGGCCGAGAACAGGTTCGGGAAGATCAGGTATCCATCGCGATCGAATTGCGCGCGCTGCGCGGCGGTCAGTTCCATACGCTCCCTCCGGGTTGGGCGTGTCCAATGCGGACTGTTGGCGCAGGTCCGGGTTTCAGGCAAGCGTTCGACCGGCGGGAGGGGCGGCGTCGGGTCAGGCAGGCGGGCCAGGCAGTGCGGACAGGACACGCTTCATCAGTTCCGACTGGCGGTTGGTTCCGGTCTTCTCGAAGATACGTTGCAGATGCGTGCGCGCGGTGCTCATCGCGATGCCCAACGCGGCTGCGGTGTCGTCCAGGCTGAAATCGCGTCCGAGCAGTCCGATCAGCCGGGTTTCGGCATGGGTCAAGCCGTACAGCTTGACCAGGACTTCGCCGGGAAGAGGCAGCAAGTCACCGACGGCCTGAATGAACAGCGCCGACCGCGCTCGGCTCTGGCCGCCGATCCGGTGTTGCAGTCCGCCTGCCAGCGGCACGACGTGGCCGGCGAACCGGCGTCCATCCGATTGAGTGAAGGCGATAGACAGGGGTTGGGTGTCGATCCGCTCGATGTCGGCGTTTCCTGCCGCGATTGCCGAGGCGATGCGGGCATCGAGGTCGTGGTCCTGTGCGCGGATTGCTCCCTGTTCGAGGCGCAGCATGTCGGTCTCCGCGAGGAACCGTTCCGCTGGGGCGTTGGCTTCGACGCAATGGCCGGATGCGTCGAACAGCAGGATGGGGATCTGCACCAGGTCCAGAGCGGCGGCGAGGTCGGTTGCGCGAGCGGCATCCCGTTCGACGAACCCGCGGAAGATCATCGCGCGTCGAATCTGCGGCGCGAGGAAGCCGATGAGAGCGGTCTCTCTCTCGCCCGGTGGACTTTGGCCCTCGCGCCTGGTGGAATTCATCATAGAGACCTGGGTCGCGGACTGCTCCAGAAATACGGCAATGAAATCAAACCAGTTGAGGGGCGCCAGAAACTCTCGATAGAAGATCGTCTGACGCAGATCGTTTGGGTCCATGCGACGCGCAAGCGTAATCGGATCGTCCACCGCGAAATGCCACCCGATCGTCGCCAGAGGATTAAGAGCGGCATATTTCTCAGCATAAAGCTTGAACGATTCTATGGACGCTCCCCAGTTATACTCGAGCGACACGCTTCGCATGCCATGGCTGATGACTGACGCCGCACAGGCGTCCACTGTGTGGCAGATGCGTTCAAGTGTAGGCCCCCATCGTGTCCGGTCGAGGGCACATTCGTAGATGTCCCCAATCAGGCTGGACAGCGCCACGTTGTCTATCGGCCCCATGCGGCGGCTCCTGCCAATCGTAGGACAGTCGGTTCAGCCCTCGCAACGCGGGCACTGGCCGCACCAAATCGCTCGGTCATGCAGGAGCCCCGGGCAAGGCGGACAGGACCAGCTTCATCAGTTCCGGCTGCCGACTTGTGCCGGTCTTTTCGAAGATATGTTGGAGGTGCGTACGCGCCGTCGTCAGGGCAATGCCAAGACTGGCAGTCGCATCCCGCAAGTCCATGTTCGTTGGCAGAAGGCCGATTAGCCGTGTCTCCGCGTACGTCAGGCCGAATAATTTCACCAGAACTTCGCCAGGTAACGGTCGCAAGTCTCCAACGGTCTGAATAAACACTGCCGACGTTGCACGTCGCCGTCCGCCCATTCGGTCCCTCAGACCGCCTGTCAACGGCATCACATGGCCGGCGAAGCGCCGACCATCATTCTGCGTAAAACCAAACGGTAGTGTTTGTGTTCCAATGTGGTCAAGGTCGCCGGCGCCACGCGTCGTGGCGGCGATTTGAGCGTCGAGCACGCGGTCGTGAGCGCGGAGGGTGCCCTTGTTAAGAGTCTGACTCGAATCGCTTCAACAACCTCCTACTGATATGACTTCCTTGACGAAATCGGGTATTGAGGGGTCATCAAGCGGCGGCCAGGCGGCGGGACATCAGCTTGACGCTTGCGATGTAGAGCCAAGTCACGGCGCTGTCGAT
>CAMBXJ010000400.1 GCA_945871455.1 Asaia bogorensis | reverse complement strand
GCCCGGTGGATTGCATGGCAATCCCCGGCGCATCGACGGTTCCGAACCAACCAGAAATTCGCTACATTCCCGCAATCTAACGGAGAAGCTCGCATGAATTACGTCGAAGCCGGGGGCCTGCGCGTCGCCGGCACCCTGCTCCATTTCGTTAACGATGAGGCGCTTCCCGGCACCGGCATCTCCCCCGCCGCCTTCTGGCAGGGATTTGCCACGCTGGTGGGCGACCTTGCCCCGCGCTGCCAGGCCCTATTGGACAAGCGGGCATCGCTCCAGAAGCAAATCGACACGTGGCACCTGGCCAATCGCGGCAAGCCCGTCGATCAGGGCGATTACCTGACATTTCTGCGCGGCATCGGCTACCTGGCAGCCGAACCGGCCGATTTCAGTGTGGGCACCACGAAGGTCGATCCGGAAATCGCCGTCATGGCCGGTCCGCAGTTGGTCGTGCCGGTGACCAATGCGCGTTACGCCCTGAACGCCGCCAATGCGCGCTGGGGCAGCCTGTATGACGCCTTGTATGGCACCGATGCGATCTCCGAAGACGATGGCGCAACCCGAGCCGGTGGCTTCAACAAGATCCGCGGCGACCGGGTGATCGCCCGCGCCCGCGCGATTTTGGATGAGGCCGCGCCGCTCGCCACCGGGAGCCACGCCGATGCCACCTTCTACGCCCTGGAAGGCGGCGCGCTGGTCGTGACCCTCGGCGGCGACCAGACCGGTTTGCGCGATCCCGCCCAATGTGTCGGGTATCGCGGCGCCGCGGATGCGCCTTCGGCGATCCTGCTGAAACACAACGGCCTGCATATCGAGATCGTCATCGACCGCTCTCACCCGATCGGCAAGGACGATCCCGCCGGCGTGGCGGACCTGGTGCTGGAATCGGCGCTGACGACGATCCAGGATTGCGAGGACTCCATTACGGCCGTCGATGCGGACGACAAGGTCGGGGCCTACCGCAATTGGCTTGGGCTGATGAACGGCACGCTGGAGGACACGTTCGAGAAAGGCGGGCGGATGATGACCCGCAAGCTGAACGCGGATCGGCAATACACCAAGCCGGCGGGCGGGACGCTGTGGCTGTCCGGACGCAGCGTCATGCTGATCCGCAATGTCGGGCACCACATGTACACGGACGCGGTGCTGGATGCGGCCGGGCGGGAAATCCCGGAAGGGTTTCTGGACGCGGCCGTGACGTCCCTGATCGCGATGCACGACCTGAACGGCAAGGGGCCGATCAAGAACAGCCGCGCGGGCAGCGTTTATATTGTGAAGCCGAAGATGCATGGGGCGGAGGAGGTCGCGTTGACCAACGACCTGTTCGCGCGCGTCGAAGGCATCCTGAGCCTGGCTCCCAACACCCTGAAAATGGGCATCATGGATGAGGAACGGCGGACCTCGGCCAACCTGAAGGCCTGTATCCATGCCGCGAAGGACCGCGTGGTGTTCATCAACACCGGCTTCCTGGATCGAACCGGCGACGAGATGCACACCTCGATGGAAGCGGGTCCGATGATCCGCAAGAACGAGATGCGCAACACCGCCTGGATCAAGGCGTATGAGGACCAGAACGTCGATATCGGCCTGCAATGCGGGCTGCGCGGCCGCGCGCAGATCGGCAAGGGCATGTGGGCGGCGCCGGACCGGATGGCGGATATGCTGGTGCAGAAGATCGGACATCCTCGCGCCGGGGCGAACACCGCCTGGGTCCCGTCCCCCACCGCCGCGACGTTGCACGCCTTGCACTACCACCAGGTCTCGGTCGCCGATCGTCAGACGGAGCTTGCGTCGCGGGCGCGGGCGCCGATTGGCGATCTGCTGACCATCCCGGTCGCCGACCGACCCAACTGGTCCCCCGACGATGTGCGCCAGGAGCTGGACAACAACTGCCAGGGCATTCTGGGGTATGTGGTGCGCTGGATCGACCAGGGCATTGGCTGCTCCAAGGTGCCGGATATCCACGATGTCGGGTTGATGGAAGACCGTGCGACCTTGCGGATTTCGTCCCAGCACATCGCCAACTGGCTGCATCACGGCGTGGCGTCGGAAGCCGAGGTCATGGAGGCGATGCAGCGCATGGCGCGGGTGGTGGACCGGCAGAACGCGGCTGATCCGGCGTATCGACCGATGGCGCCGGCATTCGACGGTCCGGCATTCCAGGCTGCCTGCGACCTGGTGTTTGATGGACGCAAGCAGCCCAATGGCTACACGGAGTTCGTGCTGCACCGCCGCCGGCGAGAAGCCAAGGCCGCGGGGTAACAAGCGATAGGGTAACACGCGATCGACCGAGCGGCCGGTTCGGCGCAATGCCAACCGGCCGCATCGAAATCGACACCGGGCGCGACACGTGGTGCGACATGGGGCGCGACATGGGGCGCGGTTCGGCTTGCGGCCGCTCCCAACCAAGTGCAGGTTGCGGCGCAATCTCGGCCGGGAGCCGCGCAGTCATGACCCTGACCCAGACACTGGTCACTTGCATTCGTTACGCCACGCTTTTGGTCGGCCTGCTCTGTGCCGTACCCGGCCAAGCCGAAACGGTTCTACGCCTGGGCGAGACCGCCACGATCATGGTCACACCCGACGAACTCGCCACCACGATGCGGGTCGAGGCGTCGAGCGCGTCGGCCGCGGATGCCCAAAGCCGGGTCAACACGATCATGCGCGAGGCATTGGCCCTGGCACGCCAGAACTCGGCGATCACCGTTTCGACGGGCGGATACAATGTCTGGCGCAGCGGCCCGACCCCACAGGACCGCACGGAACGCTGGCAAGCCACTCAGAGTCTGACCTTGACCAGCCTGGATGGCCCGCTGCTGCTGACCCTGGTCGGGGAATTGCAGAAGAAGGGCATGGTCACCAGCGGCCTCGGCTGGCGGTTATCCCGGCAGACCCACCGCTCGGCCTATAAAGAAGCCACCCGGCAGGCGCTGAGCGCGTTACGGGGACGCGCCGAGGAAGCGGCTGACCTGCTCGATCTGCGCTTTGCCAGCTTCAAGGAAATCAACCTGGACAACACCGCGCCCACGCCGACCGCGCGCATGATGCCGGCGCCGATGGCGGCATCGGCGATGGCGTCCGGTCCTCCGCCCAGCGTCGCCGCCGATGATGTGCCGGTCAGCGCCACCGCGCAGGCCGACGCGATCCTGATGCCGCGCTGAGCCATGTCCTGGTCCGGGAGCCATCGCAACTGGTCCGGATCCGGCGTGCCTGGCGCCGTGCAAGGTGGGCCGGACACGGACCCCGCCAAGGTTGTCGTATCGTTCGGCCAAACGACCGCGGCGTCGCCAACCCCGGCGTTGCCCGCTGGCTTCGATACCGCGCCGCTCGATACACTGCGCAACCTGGCGCACCAGACCTATGCGCGCGGCGACCTGCATGTGGCCTACGACGTGCAGCGGCGCGTCATCGACAATGCCAAGGCGGGCGGAGCACAGGCAGCCGACGATTACCTGTTCCTGGGCCTGATGCTCTACGGCATGAAGCGGCTGGACGACGGGATCGCCGCCTTGCGCGACGGTCTGTCCATCGCGCCGGACAACGCCGCATTGCATGAAAATCTCGGCGTTTTTCTGCTGGGTGTTGGCGATATGGCGGGTTCGATCGACGCCTGCGAGCGAGCCCTTGCCCGCGGTTCGGACAGTCCAAATGTGCATGACTGTCTGGCAGACGCCTATAACCGAATCGGACGCCTCGATCTGTCGGTGGACTCAGGCCGAGCGGCGTTGGAAGCGAAAGATCGCAGGTTTGGCGCGCGCGCGCGCCTGGTCGGCGTTCCCGACGGTTTGCCGCCGATGTTCAACACGTTGAATCCGGCCGAAAACGTCATCGCCTACTGCCTTTGGGGCAATGAGCCACGCTATCAGGTGCCGCTGCTGGAAAATGCGCGCATTCAACCGCATCTGTTCCCGGCCTGGTCGATCCGTGTCTATCACGACGAGACCGTGAACCGGTCCTATCTGGCCACGCTCGCCAGCCGCGGTGTGCAACTGCGCGAAATGCGGCTGCCCGACGGCCAACCCGTCCATCGCAAGTTGCTTTGGCGATTCGACGTGGTCTCCGATCCGTCCGTGAAGCGCTTCCTCTGTCGCGACGCCGATTCCCTGCTGACGGTAAAGGAGCGCGTGGCGGTCGATGCCTGGCTGCAATCGCGCTATTA
>CAMBXJ010000399.1 GCA_945871455.1 Asaia bogorensis | reverse complement strand
ATCGCCCCACGCACCAAGATGATCGTGGTGACCGGCAACGGCGAACGGCGCAACGCGCTGAAGGCGGTTGCGGTCGGGGCCTATGACTTTTGCGAAAAGCCGGTCGAACTCGACGTTCTGCGCACGATCATCGAACGCGGTCTGAACCTGCACCGGCTGGAGGAGGAAAACCGCCGCCTCGCCTCGATGCCGGCGCCGTCTCCGATCGAACGCATCGTCACCGCCAGTGCGTCGATGCTGAAAGTGTGCCGCGACGTCGAACGGCTCGCCACCACCAATGTCCCGGTGTTGTTGCTGGGAGAGAGCGGCACCGGCAAGGAGGCGCTGGCCCAGGCGCTGCACGAACTGGGACCGCGCGCCAAGCAGCCGTTCGTCGCCATCAATTGTGGGGCGATCCCGGAAAACCTGCTGGAAAGCGAGTTGTTCGGTCATGAGCGGGGGGCCTTCACCGGTGCCGTGAAGCAGTCGATCGGCAAGATCGAGGGCGCCAACAAGGGCACCTTGTTCCTGGACGAAATCGGCGACCTGCCACACCCGTTGCAGGTGAAGCTGCTGCGCTTCCTGCAAGATCAGGTGGTCGAGCGAATTGGCGGGCGGCAAAAAATCCAGGTCGATGTCCGCATCGTCTCGGCGACCAACGCCAATCTGGAGGACAAGATCCGCCAGGGTGTGTTCCGGGAGGATCTTTTTTATCGCATGAACGCGGTGACCGTTCGCATCCCGCCCTTGCGGGAACGCGGCGGCGATGCCTCGCTGCTGGCGAATTTCTTCCTGAACCGCTTCAATCAGGAATTCGGGCGCAATATCAGGGGTTTCACGGAAGCCGCGACCATGGCCATGACCTCCCACGCCTGGCCGGGCAACGTGCGAGAGCTGGAAAATCGTATGAAGCGGGCCGTCGTGATGGCGGACAAGCGGATGATCGATGCGGTGGACCTCGATCTTGCCGTCGATACCGGGGCGCCGCCGGACCTGGATTTGCGCTCGGCCCGAATGCGCGCGGAACGGGAAGTCATCCAGGTTGCCCTGGCGCGCAGTAATCATACGATGGCGGTTGCCGCCCGGATGTTGGGCATCAGCCGACCGACCCTATATGGGCTGATGGAAGCGCACGGGCTGGAAACCGATATCGCCAAAGGCACCACGTCAGGTGGCACGGCGGTGGCGGATGGCGTCGATGGATCAACGGTGGCGCGCGGCGGCGTTACGAGAACGGATAGCAATTGAGGTACTGGGACATGCGTTACAGGTCTCTTGGCTGGATTGGCATGGCTGCCTGGTTGGGCCTTTGGCCGGCGACCGGGCATGCCGATAACTTGTCGAACGCGCGTGACGCCATGAAGAAGGGCGATCTGAAAACCGCTCAGATCGAGCTTCGGAACGCCATCCGCTCCGACCCGCAAAATGCGGAGGCGCGTTACTGGCTGGCGCGCGTCGCGATCGAACTCGGCGATCCCGTCGCTGGCGAACGGGAAGCCGCCGCCGCCCGGGCACGCGGATACGATCCCGCGCAGGCCGTGCCGTTGCAGGCACAGGCGATGCTGGCGCAGAACAAGTTCGAGCAGTTGCTCGAAGCGCTGAAGCCGGACGGCAAGAACGCCTCCCTGGATGCATCCATCCTGGTGGCGCGCGGCTACGCGCTGATCGGGCTGCAACGCCCGGAAGAAGCGCAGAAATCCTTCGCCGAAGCCCAGCAGGTGGCGCCGAACGCGGTCGAACCGCTGCTGGCCGATGCGCGTCTGGCCGTGGCGCGTGCCGATTTACCGGCCGCGGAGGCCAAGATCGAGCGCGCTCTGGTCGCGCAACCCAAATCGGTGGAAGCCTTGCTGGCCAAGTCGCAGTTGCTGCGGCTCAAAAGCGACGCGAACGGCGCCATGTCGGTGCTGGATGAGCTGTTGACCGACCAGCCCAGCGCGATGGCCGCGCGCCTGGATCGCGCCAGCCTGGCGATTGCCATTGGTAAGAACGATATTGCCAAGTCGGATATCGATCTGGTCCTGAAAGCGACACCGGGCAATGTGCAGGCGATCTACCTGCGCGCCGTGATGGCGGCGCAGGCCCGGAACTTCAAAGCCGCCGATGCCGATCTCGATCGTATCGCCGCCTACATTCCCCGCCTGCCTCGGGCCTACTATCTGCAGGCCGTGATCAAGGAACAATTGGGCCAATACGAGCAGGCCGAGGAAGCCGCCCGGAAGTACCTCGGTCGCGCACCCAACGATCTTGCCGCCTATAAGGTGATGGCGCGCATCCAGTTCGCCAAGCGCCGGCCGGATCTGGTCGTCGACACGCTGGCCAAGGTCGCGGAAACCGGCAAGGGCGACGCCGAGACCTTTGATTTGCTGGGCCGAGCGTATGCGGCGACCAACCGTCCGACGGAGGCGGTGCAGAGCTTCCAGAAGGCCGAGACGATGGCCCCGAACGATGTCGGGTTGCAGACCCGTCTGGCCTCTGTCCGGATGGGCATGGGAGAGGTGGATGCCGCCGTCGGCGATCTGGAGCAGACGCTGAAGCTTGCCCCCAAGCTGCCGGCGGTAGGGGAGGCGCTGTTCTTCGCCTCGCTCGCGACCGGCGATCCGGCCCGTGCCGCCGCGGCCCTGGAAAAGGTGCGGGAAGCGCAGGGCGATACCGAACTCGTCGGCAATCTGGAGGGTCTGTATAAGCTGGCGATGATCGACATCGCCGGCGCCGAGGCGAAATTCGCCGAACTGGTGAAGAAATATCCTGACTTCAACCCGGCCAAGATTAACCTCGCGCGCGTCTACTCAATGCAGGGCCGTGGCCCCGAAGCCGAGAAGCTGCTGACCGACGTGCTCGGCAAGCAAGCCGCCGCGGAGCCTGCTCTGAGCATGCTGGCGTCCGGCTATGTCCAGACGCCGCGTTTGCCGAAGGCGATTGCCCTGGTCGAACGCGCGCTGGCCGCGGAGCCGAACAATACGCGGATCAAGGTTAGCCTCGGCGACCTGTTTATCCGGGCGGGGACCCCGCAAAAGGCGCTGGAAGTGGTGGACAAGGAGAAGGGGCCGAACGCGTCCAGCACTGAAATGCTCAGTCTGCGCGCCGCCGCGCAACTGGCCCTGGGGCAGAAAAAGGAAGCCCGCGGCACCTATGTGGAGCTTCTGAAACAGGATCCAAGCGTGGTCGGCGCGCGTCGCCAGTTGGTCGCCTTGCTGATCGAGGCAGGCGACTTCGAGAGCGCGCGCAGCACGCTGACCGCCGGGATCGCCGCGACGCCGCGCAATTATCAGCTTTACCAGGACCTGGTCATGATCGACCTGAAGTCCACGGGGCTGGAAGCGGCGCTGGCTTCGGCCGACCGGCTGATGGCACAGGATCGCGATTTCCCGATGATCCGGGCGCTGAAGGGCGATATCTTTCTTGCCGCGAACCGGCCGAACGATGCCGTGACAGCCTTCATGGAGGCGTTGAAGACCTCGCCGTCCGGGGTGTTGCTGACCCGAGCGGCCGGTGCGTTGCTGCGATCCGGCAAGGGCAACGAAGCCGTTACCTTGCTGTCCGACTGGCTGAAAAAGAACCCGGACGATCTGGTCGCGACGGCCCAGTTGTCCGAAATCTATCTCGCGAACAACCAGTTGCCCGACGCGGCGAAGATGCTGGAAACCATTCTCAAGCAGAAGCCGCACGAGTCGATTGCGCTGAATAACCTGGCCTGGATCTACCAGCAGCAGGGGGACAACCGAGCGCACGGGTTGGCACGTCAGGCGTATGTGCTGGCACCGGGACCGCAGACGGCCGATACCCTGGGATGGATTCTGACGACATCCGGCAAGGCATCGGATGGTCTGGCGTTGCTGCGCCAAGCCTATGCGGAAGCATCGAACGACCCGCGGATCCAGTATCACTTCGCGGTTGCGCTGAAGGATACCGGCAACAAGGAGGAGGCGATCAAACACCTGAACGGTGTGATCGCCGTGAAGGGTGAGTTCCCGGAAAAGATCGAGGCCCAGAATCTGTTGGACAAGCTGGCCAAGGGGTCCTGAACGGCGCGGTGCGGCAACTTCGACTGCTGACCTTCTCGACGCTCTATCCGAGCAACAGCAGACCCAATCACGGGGTCTTCGTCGAGAACCGGCTCCGCCATCTTGTGGCCAGTGGCCAGGCCGTCAGCACGGTCCTGGCGCCGGTCCCCTGGTTTCCCAG
>CAMBXJ010000398.1 GCA_945871455.1 Asaia bogorensis | reverse complement strand
GCCGCCGGTGCCTTCGGCGGCCTCTGCGCCCGAGCCTTCCGCGTCCACGACTTCCTGCTCGGCCGATCGAACATGCGTCATTACCTTGATGCCATTCTTACATTGCGGGCAGACAATAAACTGTTCGACGGATGGGATGACGGCAAGCGGCGGGACCACGCACGGGACGTCGACGGCAAGCGTACCGATCCAACCCTGGCGGACCCGACCAAATACTACCTGCCGGTGGTGCCGTTGCGGCCAGAGTTGCAACAGCAACCCGCCCTGGCCAAAGGATGCACTCAATCCCAAGGATTTGCGCGGCAAGTTCGATGACCGGTGCGAAAACGTGCTCAACCGCATCCACAAGAAGGCCTGCCCCGGACTGCTCGGCTGGTTGATCAGCACGGTCGGGGTTAACCTGCTTTTGTCAAACCAACTGGCCAACGCGGCCGTCGACTGGCTGGCCGACGAGCTCAAACGGAAAGGGCTGCTATCCGACTGACAGACGGGGGATGGCGATCAGCGGCGTTCGGTCATCCCGTCTATCGCGCTTCGTCCAACTCCTCGCCCCACATTTTCTCCAGCGCATACATCTCCCGCGCTTCCGGCTTGAACAGATGCACGACGAAATCCCCGGCATCGATCAGCACCCATTCGGATCCGGCGGCGCCTTCGATCTGCACCCGCTTCAAGCCGGCCTCGTGCAGTTTTTCCTTCAGATGTTGCGCCATGGCGCTGATCTGACGGTCGGCCAGTCCGGTCGCGATCACCATCCGGTCGCAGAACATCGCCCGCCCTGTCAGGTCGAGCGTGACGATATTCTCCGCCTTGTCGTCATCGAGGCTGCCCACGATGATGGTTTGCAGACGATCGAGTTCCGACGGCTCGGTCTTTTGTTTTGCGCGCTTGCGGGGCGCGGCGGCCTTCGGACCGGCGGCAATGGTCTTCTTGCGAGGCGTGCCCGGCACGGCGTCGGTCAACGCGGGATCTGCCGCTGTCTTGCGAGGCGCACGCTTGCGCGGCGCCGGCTTGTGGCGCGCGGGGGAAGGCGGAGACTTCGGAGGCGAGGCTATGGCACGTTTCCTTTGCCGGCGGCGCGAATGGCAGTGGACGATAAAGCGGTCTGCCGAACCGGCAGAAAGACCCAGCCGGGAGCGTTTCCGGCGATGACCGGTGCTTCCCGCGCCCTGCGTCGAACAGGGCCTAGACGATGCGCGGCCTGTCCCGCAAGCGCCTGATACGTATAGCCGGGGCGCGGCAGCACGACAAAGGCCAATCGATGCACGATATCCGTCCACCGCCGCCATCGTGGCAACTGCGCCAGAAGGTCAGCCCCCATCACCCAGACGAATCGGATGCGCGGGAAACGCCGCAGCAACACGCGCAACGTATCAACCGTGTAGGTGGTGCCGAAGGCCGCCTCGATCCCGCTGGCAACGATACGACGACCGTCGGCGACCCGACGCGCGCTGTCCAGGCGCTCCGCCAGAGGCGCCATGCCGCGGGCGGGTTTTAGCGGATTGCCCGGCGATACCAGGAACCAGACCTGGTCCAAACGCAGATGCCGAGTCGCGAGCTCCGCAACGTGACGATGCCCGGGATGGGCCGGATTGAATGATCCCCCCAACAATCCCACGCTGATCCGCCGCCGATCGCCAAACCGGGGCAACGGTCCCAGGTCCATCGCAGCGGTCGGGGCAACCATCGCAGCCGACGCCGGACATGGGGCAAACGCCAGGGCGCGATCGCGAGGAGCGCTCAGGGACGGACCTGCCCGGTCCCGATCACCTGATAGCGATAGGTCGTCAGTTGCTCCAGCCCGACCGGCCCGCGCGCATGGATACGCCCGGTCGCGATACCGATCTCGGCGCCAAAGCCAAATTCTCCGCCATCACAGAACTGCGTGGAGGCGTTCCACAATCCGACGGCGCTGTTCAACCCTTGCAGGAACTGGTTCGCGGCGGATTCGTCCTGGGTGACGATCGCATCGGTGTGCTCACTGCCATGGCGGGCGATATGGGCCAGGGCGGACTCGACCCCATCGACCACGGCCACGGAAATGACGGCGTCCAGCCATTCCGTATCGAAATCAGTGTCGGTTGCCGGTGTCAGGTCCGCCATCAGCGCGCACGCCGCCGCATCGGCGCGGATGTCGCAGCCCAGGGCACGCAGATCGGCGATGATCGGCGGCAGCAGCGATGGGGCAACCGCACGGTCGATCAGCAAGGTCTCCGTCGCGCCGCACACCCCGGTCCGCCGCATCTTGGCATTGGCGACGATCGCGCGCGCCATGGCGGCATCGGCCGCGGCGTGGACATAGGTGTGGCAAAGCCCCTCGGCATGGGCCAGGACCGGCACCCGCGCTTCCCGCTGCACCCGCTCGACCAGCGATTTGCCGCCGCGTGGGATGATAAGGTCCAACAGCCCGGCCCCGGCCAGCATCGCGGCCACATAGGCGCGATCGGCATTCGGCGCGACCTGGATGCAGGCGGCCGGCAGCCCGGCCTCGGCCAGACCCTGTTGCAGCGCCTGGTTGATGGCCCGCGCGCTGTGCGTGCTTTCCGACCCGCCACGCAAAATCACCGCATTCCCTGATTTCAGGCACAGGGCCGAGGCATCGGCACCCACGTTCGGACGGCTTTCGTAGATCATGCCGATCACGCCGATCGGCGTGGCGACGCGACGGATGCGCAGCCCGTTCGGACGGGTCCAATCCGCCAGGATACGTCCGATCGGATCAGGCAAGGCAGCGACTTCGTCCAGTCCACGCGCCATGGTCTCGACCCGAGCCGGGTTCAGAACAAGCCGGTCCCGAAAGGCGTCGGTGCCGGAAAATCCGGCCAGATCGGCAGTGTTGGCCGCCAGAATGGCGTCCTGGCCGGTCCGCAGAGCATCCGCCATGACGTGCAGAGCCGCGTTACGCGTGGCTTCGCTGCTGCGCGCCAGCACGCGGGCGGCGTCACGCGCGGCGTGGGCGGCAAGTTGCAGGTGCTGGGTGGCTTCGGTATCGATATGCATGGACCCATCCTTCGCCTCGATTGTGGCTTGGTTCGGCTGGGTTTTCCAGTGGGGGGCAATCAGGGGAGCGCGCGGCCAGTCGCCGTGGGTCGGTTTTAGCGGGCCGGTTAGGACCCCGGCGCGGGATCTCGGCGGGCGGGCGGTTGGTTGGACCGACCGCGCCGGTCCTACTCCGTTTCGATCAGACGCGTCCGCTCCCTCGGCAGGACCGGAACCGGGTTGCGAGCCGCCAGCATCCGCAGCCCGTCCAGGGTCAGGTCCGGCTCGATATGCTCGATCATCATCGTGCCCTCGGCGAACAATGGGGCCAGGCCGCCGGTCGCGACCACTTTCATCGGCCCACCGAACTCCGCCTTGATGCGGCCCAGCAGACCCTCAATCAGGCCGACATAACCCCAATAGACGCCAGACTGCATCGCCGGCACCGTGGAGCGTCCAATCACGGATTGCGGGCGGCCGATACCGATGCGAGGCAGACGCGCGGCGGCCTGATGCAACGCCTCCAACGACAGGTTGACCCCGGGGCAAATCACGCCCCCTAAATAGGCACCCGTCTTGTCCACGACATCGAATGTGGTCGCCGTGCCGAAATCCACCACGATCAGCGGGCCACCGAAGCGCTTGTGGCCCGACAGCGCGTTCAGCAACCGATCGGCACCGACCTCGTTCGGGTTGTCGATCCGGATCTCGAAGCCCCAATCCAGCGACGCTCGCGCCACCAAGGGTTCGACGTTGAACCATTCGCGACAAAGCCGCCGAAGATGATACAGCGCCGCCGGAACGACGGTTCCGATCACCGCGGCCTGCACATCTTCCCTGCGCAGTCCGGCATGGCCGATCAGCGCGAGCAGCCAGACGGCATACTCATCGGAGGTGCGTTGGGCATCCGTACGGATACGCCATGTGCCGCGCCAACTGTCCTGGTCGCGGACGGCGAAAACGACGTTGGTGTTACCTGCGTCGACGACGAGGAGCATTGTGCGGCTCGCGTGCTTTCCCGGGCGACGGTCCAGCATGACCGCCATGTGACAGGGAACCCGGGTGACGGGGCCGTGTCAATTGGCGAGCCGTCGGGCCGGTCGACGCGACGGGCGTTGGGACGGCAAATCGCGGGTGCCGGTTAATGTTCAGAGCGCCCGTAACAAACAAAATGCGGGTTGTCCCACCCCACCTT
>CAMBXJ010000397.1 GCA_945871455.1 Asaia bogorensis | reverse complement strand
ACCTGGCCGCCGGCCTTCGAGGCCAAACGCGCCCCCACCCTCGGCTTCGCCCCGCACGAGCCGGTCGTGGACATCATCCGCGCTTTCATCGAGGACGACCTGGAAGCCACCCGGGCGGACAGAGCCCGCGCCCCGTAGGACGGACCGGGCCCGCGTCCCGTAAGGCCGACCCGGCCCGCGTGGCGGTCAACATTACCAAACTTTTGGACACTGAACGAATTTTTTACCCTATTGCCTTCCTATCACGCCTAACGTCGGTTGCCTTACGTTCGGTTTGGTTGCACAACTATCCCGCCTCCTGTTCCGCTGGACGCCATTGATGTCGGTTTCCCAAGGCGACCCTGCTATCGCGGGTGCGACCGCGCCCTTGTTAAAAGGGGGAACCGCGCCCGAGCCATCGGCGCCATCCTCCGCGCCGCCGCGTGCCGAGACATCGAAACGACAGGCGTCACACCGGCCGCGCCGGCCCTTCAGTTCCGTCGTGCTGCACGCACCGCATGTCCTGCGCGCCCTGGTCCGAGCCGACGAAATCTGGCTGGTGGCACTCGCCGGCGTGATCGGCAGCGTGACCGGCGTGGTCGTCTGGGCCATGACGATGTCCGCGCAAATCATTCACGAAGTGCTGTTCCAGATCGACCGGCACCAATATCTCAGCGCGATGCCGTCCCTGGATCCGCTGCGAACCGTCGCCGTCCCGATGCTGGGCGGACTGTTTCTGGGCTTGGTGACCCTGGGCCTGGCGCGCCTCTACAAGCGTCGCACGGTCGATCCGATCGAGGCCAACGCGCTGTATGGCGGACGCATGTCGCTGTCCGGTAGCCTGGTGGTCGTGATCCAGACGATCATCTCCAACGGTGTTGGCGCCTCGGTTGGGCTGGAAGCGGCCTACACCCAGATCGGCGCGGCGATCGCGTCGCGCTGGGGCCATGGGTTTCGCGTGCGACGCAACGATCTGCGTCTGCTGGTCGGCTGCGGCGCGGCGGCGGCCATCGCCGGCGCGTTCAATGCGCCGCTGACCGGTGCGTTCTACGCGTTCGAGCTGGTGATCGGCACCTACACGCTGGCCACCTTCGCGCCCGTCGCGGTGGCGGCGATCGTTTCCATGGCGGTCGCGCGCGGCCTGGGCGGGGCACCGTTCGAGCTGACGATCCCGGCCGAACAGATCAGCTCCCTCGACTACATCCCGATCCTCGCGCTCGGGATGCTGTGCGCGCTGCTTGGCATTGCCATCATGCGCGGCGTCACGGTGACCGAGGACCTGTTCCGCAAAAGCGGCGTTCCCGCCTGGCTGCGCCCCATGGTTGGCGGGCTCGCGGTCGGCATGCTGGCCCTGATCACGCCGGCGGTGCTGTCGTCCGGTCACGGCGCATTGGGCGTCACCATTCATGCCGATCTGGCGCTGACCTGGATCCTGCTGTTGCTGGCGCTGAAATCGGTGGCCTCGGCCATCTCGATCGGGTCCGGCTTCCGCGGCGGCCTCTTCTTCGCCTCCCTCTTTCTCGGCGCCCTGCTCGGCAAGGGCTTTGCCGCCGGCCTGGCCATGCTGAGCTCCGCCCATGAGGTGTCGCCGATGCTCTGCGCCCTGGTGGGCATGAGCGGCTTGGCCGTCGCCATCGTGGGTGGGCCGCTGACCATGGGGTTCCTGGCGCTGGAAGCCACGGGCAGCCTGCCGATGACGGTCGCCGTGCTGGCGGCCTGCGCGGTGTCGTCGCTGACCGTGCGGCGGACCTTCGGCTATTCGTTCGCGACCTGGCGCTTTCATCTGCGCGGGGAGGTGATCCGCAGCGCCGTCGATATCGGCTGGATGCGCAACCTGACCGTCGGACGGATGATGCGCCGCGAAATGCGCACCGTGCGCGCCGATACCGCGCTGCCGGCGTTCAAGCGCGACTTTGGCCTTGGCACATCCCAGCGCGTGATCGCACTGGACGCCGAGGACCGCTATCTCGGCATCGTGCTGGTGGCCGAAGCCCATGCCGATGCCGATGACGGCCACAAGATATCCGATATCCTGCACTACACCGACACCGTCCTGCTGCCGCAAATGACCATCAAGGAAGCGGTGGCGATGTTCGAGAATTCTGAAAGCGACGCCCTGGCCGTGGTCGACGGGCCGCAAACCCGACAGGTGATCGGCGTGCTGACCGAACAGCACGCCCTGCGCCGCTATAGCGAAGAATTGGACCGGCGGCGGCGGGAGTTGTCGGGGGAGTAGCGGCGGTAATCCATTTCGGATACCGCTCCTGGGGCCGCACCGCGGGCCGCTGCTTTTTCTTGACGAACCCCGCTTCGGAAGCGCCTATCTCCAGCGATGTCGGTCTGGATACCTGCCATGGACACCATCACCCTTACCGAGGCCGAGACCAATCTGTCGCAACTGCTCGACAGGGCAGCACACGGTGAGGATATCGTGATCGCCAAACCCGGATGCCCCTTGGTGCGCCTGGTACCGCTGGTCAAACGCACTGCGCCGCGCCCGCTGGGACTGCTGGCAGGTCAGGTCACCGTTGGACCCGACTTTGACGACCCGCTACCCGATGACATCCGTCTGCCATTCGAAGGCGCCCCACCCTGAGGCTCCTGCTCGATACGCATATCCTGATCTGGGCGGTTTCGGCGCCGGACCGCCTGGACGGCCCGCCACGCCACGCCATCGCCCGTTATGGAGTGCCGCTGCTGGGGCGCGGCCCGCCTGATACAACGGTTCGTGTCCCTTCCCCCCTTGGCCTTTTCCCGATCCTGCGTACATCCTGCGTTGCCATCCCAGACGCGACGCGGAGACCCAGCACCCATGACCACGAAATTCGGCCTCGCCCAGCCTGTCCGCCGTGTGGAAGACCCGCGTCTGCTGAAAGGCGACGGCCGCTACACCGATGACATCGTGCTGGCAGGGATGCTGCACGGGATCGTGCTGCGCAGCCCGCACGCCGCCGCCCGGATCACCCGAACCGACACAGCCGCCGCCGCCGCATTGCCCGGGGTACGAGCCGTCTACACCGCCGCCGACCTCGCCGCCGATGGCATCGGCACGCTGCCCTGCGCCGCACCGGTCCAGAACAAGGACGGCTCCGCCATGGCCAGTCCGCCGCATCCCGTGCTGGCGGATGGCGCCGCGCGCCATGTCGGCGACCCCGTTGCCTTCATCGTGGCCGATACCGCCAAGCAGGCCCGCGATGCCGCCGAACTGATCGAGGTCGACTACGACATCCAGCCGTCCGCCACCGATCTGGGTGCGGCGATGGATGCGGGATCCCCGTCCGTCTGGCCGGAAGCCGGCAACAATGTCGTGTTCGACTGGGACATCGGAGACAAGGCCGCGACCGACGCCGAATTCGCCAAGGCCGCCCATGTTACCAGTCTGACGGTCGTCAACAACCGGATCGTCGTCGCGTCCATGGAAGCCCGCGCCGCGATCGCCGACTACGACACCGCCACCAATCGCTGGACGCTGTATGCCAACACCCAGGGCGGCTGGCTGATCAAGAACCTGATCGGCCCGGTCTTCGGCACCGAGCCAGACCGGTTCCGCGTCATCACCCCCGATGTCGGCGGCGGCTTCGGCATGAAACTGTTCCTCTACGCCGAACACGTCCTCACCTGTTTCGCCACCCGCAAGCTCGGCCGCCCGGTGAAATGGACATCGGACCGCGCCGAGGCGTTCCTGTGCGACACGCATGGGCGTGACAATATCACGCTGGGAGAGTTGGCCATCGATTCGGACGGCAAGTTCACCGCGCTGCGGACCCGCAACATCTCCAACATGGGCGCCTATCTGTCGACCTTCGCGCCCTATATACCGACCTATGCCGGCACCAGCGTGCTCTCCAGCATCTATGGGTTCCGCGCCATCTACGCGAACGTCCTGGGTGTATTTACTCATACCGTGCCGGTGGATGCCTATCGTGGCGCCGGTCGGCCGGAAGCCAATTATTTGGTGGAGCGGTTGGTGGACGCCGCCGCCCGCGAACTCGGCATCGACCGGGTGGAACTGCGCCGGCGCAACATGGTGCCGCCATCCGCCATGCCGCATTCGACCCCGGTGGGTAAAACCTATGACAGTGGCGATTTCCGCATCGTGCTGGATGCCGCCCTGACCCAAATGGATTACCCCGGCTTTGCCGCTCGGCGGGCCGTATCGGCCGCCAAGGGCAAGCGGCGCGGCATCGGCCTGGCCTATTACCTGGAAGCCACCGGCGGCGA
>CAMBXJ010000396.1 GCA_945871455.1 Asaia bogorensis | reverse complement strand
AACGGCACGTCGATCAGGTAGGTGACCTCGGCGTTGTCCGTGATGGTCACGAACCCATGCGCGAAACCAGCGGGGATCAGCAGCGCGGTCTGTTCCGCCGCATCCAGTTCCCGACCGAACCAGCGGCCGAACGTCTCGGACCCGGGCCGAAGATCGACCGCGACGTCGAAGATGCGGCCGAGGGTGGCCCGCACCAGTTTGGTTTCGGCGTGGGGGGACGACTGCCAGTGGAGACCGCGCAATGTTCCGGCGCGCCGGTTCGACGACAGGCTGATCTGAGTCGGGCGGAAGGCAATGCCGGCTGCGGCGAATTCCTGCTCGCACCACAGGCGGGCGAAAAATCCTCGCGAGTCGGCGAGTTTTTCCGCCCGCACGACGAACAGACCGGGCAGCCGGGTCGGTTCGAAGATCATCCGGCTTGTTCCGGGACTCGTTTGGCGTGGATTGCCGCCTCGATCGCGTCTCGCAGTCGCGCCTGGTCATAGGGCTTGCGCAGGATCGTCAGACCTTCCCGGCGGGCGCGTGCCTCGCTGTCGGTGTAACCGGTGATAAGCAGGACGGGCAATCCCGGCCACAGACGTCGGATCCGACGAGCCAGATCGATCCCACCGATCGCGCCCGGCATAACGACGTCGGACAGGACGATGTCGTAATGGTGATGCCCTTGCAGTGCGTCCAGCGCCGATGCTCCGTCCACGACGCGTTCGACCCGAAGACCCAGGTCACGCAGGAAGCCGACACAGACTTCGGCGACTTCATCGTTATCTTCAACCAACAGGATGCCGCGGTCGGGCGGCCAGCCCGTTTCGCTGCCCGTGTCGCGCGTGATCGTCGGCAACCGTTCCGTCGTGCAGGGAAGATGCAGGGTGACGGTCGTGCCTTCCCCGACGATACTGTCGATCGTGACGGCCCCGGCCGACTGGCGGGCGAATCCGTAGACCTGGCTGAGACCCAGTCCGGTGCCGTGGCCGACCTCCTTGGTCGTGAAGAATGGATCGAAGACGCGGGGCAAAATCTCGGGCGGGATGCCGGTGCCGGTATCGGAGATCGAGACGGCGACAAACGCCCCGATCAATCCATCGACATTATGCGCCGAGGTCAACGTCACCGGGCGCACGCGGACGGTCAGGAAACCACCGTCAGGCATGGCGTCGCGCGCGTTCACGGCGATGTTGAGCAACGCCAGTTCGAACTCGCCCGGATCGATCCTGACCAGGCAGGCGGCGGACGGGATGTCGACAATGGTCTCGATATCACCGCGCAACGATCGGCGCAGCGCGTCCTGGAACCGACGCAGATGGGCGGCCAGATCGACCACTTCCATGGACAGCGGCTGATCGCGGGAGAATGTCAGCAATTGGCGGGTCAGCGCTTCCCCCCGTCGGACGGCGCCATCGATCAGTTCCAGGGAACGGCGATGGCGGGCGTCCATCGCCAACGATTCCAACCGCTCCGCACTGCCTTGGATCACCATCAGAAGATTGTTGAAATCATGTGCAATTCCGCCGGTCAGCTTGCCGATCGCTTCCAGCCGCTGGGCACGTCGCAACACGGTTTCCGCGGTTTCCCGTCGCTCCGCCTCCACATAGAGCAGTCGCGTGCGCTGCAAGGCGAACCCCAACGCGGACAGGATGACCACGGTGACGGGCAGGCCAAAGGCCAGGTGTGAGCCTAGATCGACCAGCCATTGTCGCCGGATGGCCGATTCCTCGGTCGAGACGAGGAGATGGACCGGGAAGCCGGGAACGCGCCGATAGCCGACCAGGCGGGATATTCCGTCCGCGCCTGAAGCGGTCAGCATTCCCCGATTGCCGCGCTTTTCGGATTCGCGCAGCCACACCGGTCGGTCCGTCGCGCCGCCGTCACGCGGATCGGCGGTTTCCGGATAGCTTGCCAGGATGACGCCATCGGCGCGCGCCATCCGAAAGCGCATATCGGGGCCGTCATCGGCGATCCGGGCAAACGACGCCTCGAATCTTCCGGGAAGCAGGGACACGTTGAAGAGGCCCGCGAAGTTCTGGTTGGGCGACGGGCGACGGCGGCTGACGGTGAAGAACGGTGCCCCGGTCGGGATTTTCGGCAGCAGGATGCCCCCGACATGAATGCCGTCCGCCGTGTCCCGCGTGGCGCGATAAAAGTCGCGATCGGTCACGTCCATGACCGGCAACGGAAAGACGAAATTCGTCACCAGGGGCACGCCGGCGGCCGAGAAAACCCAGATCGACTGCACATCCGGGACGATTTCCGACATCGATCGGAATGCCTTGTGCAGCGAGTATTCGCGCGCCCGGATCGTGTCGTCGTCCAGGGTCTCGGTCAGCAAAGCGGCGTTGTTCAACAGCAGATCGGCGGTCTGGAACACCTTCAGCGCGTGTTCGACGAGCACATCGAGGGTGCTATCGATCCGGTGCTCCGCGTCGCGCGATATCCGGTTGTATTGGGCCAGACTTGCGTATGACAGCAGCGCCAGGGAAAACAGGACGCAACAGATCATCATGCCGATCAAAAGCCGAGCGGCCCGGGTATGCGCGCGTTTCACCGGATTGGGTCCATGGTGATGCCATCACCTGCTGTGCGGTTGTATTTCATAGCCGATGGTGCACCAGAATTCATTATCCCAGATTCTTTTTGTGCCGGTTGGCGCTCGCGGGCGGTGTTCCGGGCGGCGTCCTCGGTGCGTTGCGGTCTCGCGTCGTGTGATGCCTGGACCAGCGTGGCCTGATACGGGAGCCGAGGGCCGTCGGTTTCGCGGATGGTGGCATGCGCGGAACGGGATGCGCCTTGGAAACGGCCATGCCCATTTGGACGTGCCTATTTTGCCGGACCAGCCAGGCAGTTGATCCGCCGCCGGACATCGCTCAGAAAGGGAGCGAACCACGGCGGATCGCACGCATGAGCCTTGACCTTCTTTGCGCATTCTCCCGGGTCGGCCAGGCCCCCGGCATCGACACGCTTTTCTGCCTGGCGGGTCTTGTCTCGGCCGAACCGCGACGTTGGGGAATCGGGCCGGCCAGCGGCTGGGTTCGGGCTGGGTCCAACCCGGACGGACCGGGCCGGCATCTGATCCGGTTTGCCGTCTGATGCGCCTGTTCACTCATTGGCGGGACATTCCCGCCGACGCGCGGGGCGCCTCGATTGCCATGGGCAATTTCGATGGCGTGCATCTGGGTCACGCCAGCGTCGTCCGTGCCGCCCATGTCGCGCGCCCGGACGCGCCGCTTGCCGTGCTGACCTTCGAACCCCACCCGCGGGAGGAGTTTCGTCCCGACGATCCGCCGTTCCGCCTGACCTTGTCGGCGGAACGCGCCGATGCGCTGGCGGCGCTGGGCGTGGATTTGATCTACGAGCTGCCGTTCGACCACGAATTCAGCCTGATGACGGCGGACGACTTCGTGCAGGACGTGCTGCATGCCGGCCTCGGCGCGCGCCACGTCGTGTCCGGGCAGGATTTCGCCTTCGGGCATCGTCGCGGTGGCGACACCGGGTATCTGGCCGGGCGGTGCGAGGCGCTGGGCATCGGACTGACCCTGGTGCCGCCGGTGACCGATTCTCGTGGACCGCTGTCGTCCAGCCGGATCAGACGGGCGTTGCAGGATGGGTATCCGGAACGCGCGACAGCGGAACTCGGGCGGCCCTGGGCGATCCGGGGGATGGTCGCGCATGGTGACAAGCGCGGCAGGACGATCGGGTTCCCGACCGCGAATGTCGCCCTGGGCCGGCATCTGGAGCCGGCGCGCGGTGTCTATGCGGTGACGATCCGGCTGGCGAACGGGCAAACCTATCGCGGCGTGGCCAATATCGGCCGGCGCCCCACGGTCAACGCCGGGCCGGAAAGCCGCCTGGAGGTCAACCTGTTCGACTTCTCGGGCGATATCTACGAGACCGAGATCACCGTCGCCCTGCATTTTTACATCCGGGCGGAGGTAAAGTTCTCTGGCCTGGATGCCCTGAAAGCCCAGATCGCGGCGGATGCCGACACGGCAAGGCGCCTGCTGCGGGGTATCGCGGTATAGGCGCCGGCCCAGGGCGGTTTCCTTGAGGATTGGGGACCGCTCTGGATTTTGTTTGGCTCTTATGGCGTTAGCTGTTGGCGGCAGTCGGTTTCCACCGACGGCGGGGACCGTTGGTCCCTTCTTCGTGACCTTCGTGCCTTCGTGGTGGAAAATCGCCGACTCGCGGCCCTTTGTGGCCTATCCAATAAGGCTTTGCCGGACAGGCA
>CAMBXJ010000395.1 GCA_945871455.1 Asaia bogorensis | reverse complement strand
TGTCTTTGGTCCCTTCCACATGGAAGGAGCGGGCCTCACCGCCTCGCTGCACAAGGGTCATGACCGCATGCTTGTGAGCATAGCCTCGGCGAATTGGGACACCTTCCTTCTTGCCGATGAAGGTCTCGTCAATTTCAACCGTCGTGCCTTCGCCGCCCATCGGGGGAAGCGTGCCGGCCTTCATGGCTTCGCGGATGCGATGCGTCATGAACCAAGCCGTCTTGTACTGCACGTCCAGGATACGCATCAGCTGATGGCTGCTGATCCCCTTCTTGCTGCTGCACATCAGATAGACCGCTTGCAGCCACAGGTTCAGCGGCACATGGCTGGCCTCAAACACGGTCCCGACTTTCACCGTGAACTGGCGCTTGCAGGGACCGCAACGGTAAAGACCGATCCGGCCACCTTTGACGGTGGTGATGCGATCCTGGCCAGCGCAACGGGGGCAGACCGGACCGTTCGGCCACAGCGTCCCCTCTAGCTCCGCGTAGGCGGCTGCCTCATCATGGAAGTAGGGGTCGGACAAAGCGGACATCGGTCTATCTCCTTGACCGAATTCCTATTCCGCCCTATCGTGTTTGTCAACTACATAATCGTCCAACGAAGACCCCTACCCCTACCCTGGCCGCGCCACGGGCGGCCGAGCGAGGAGGGCGGCTAGGATGCTGGTGGCGGCGAGGGCGGAGAAGCAGAGTAAGGACGTTTCATATCCGCCGGTTGCGTCGCGCAGGATGCCCGACAACAAAGGCCCCATCGCCTGTGCCAGCACCTGGAAGGTCAGGGCGATGCCGCTGATGGCGCCGAAGCTGCGGCGACCGTAGTAGTCCGCCCAGGCGATCGGCAGCATGGTCAACAGCCCGCCGACTCCAGCGCCGAAGAACGCGGCCGCGAAATAGCCCGAGGCGCCGTCGTGCAACGACTGCAACCCGAATGTGCCGCAGAGCAACAGCGCGCCAGCCATGGCCAGCTTGATCCGCACCGGCACGCGGCGGGGCAACAGCCCGAACCCCATGCTCGCGACGCCGGACATGACCGAGAAGAAGCTGACGATCGTGGCCGCCATGGTCGGGGACAGGCCGCGTTCGATCAGGAACGGCGCCTGGTGCAGGGACACGCCGGCCTGGACCGGATAGGCGAGCACGGCGAACAGCGACAACAGCCAGAAGGCGGGCGTGCGCAGGGCCTCGGCGCGGGAGAAGGTCGGTTCCACCAGCGGTTCGGCCGGGGCGGCAGCGGACACGGTGCGATCGGGGACCAGACCGACATCCTCTGGCCGTCGCACCAGCAGCAGGAAGACAGGGATAAAGCCCACGACCAGGACGACGCAGCCCACGGCGACCCACCCGGCACGCCAACCGCCTTCCACCATGGCTATTTGCGCGACCAGGGGCAAAAGCGTCAGGCCGGCCATGTGGCCCAGGGTCACAAGGCCGGTGGCAAAGGATCGCCGGGTAACAAACCAGTTGTTGACGGCGCCATAGATGCCCAGATCGAAGGGGCCGGAGAAATTCAGGCGCGCGATGCAGAACAGCAGATAAAAGACCGGCAAGGCGAAGGTCAGAGACAACGACAGGTTGGCCAACCCGGTGCACAGCACGGCCAGGCACAGGACTTTCCGGGCGCCCTCCCGGTCCAGGAATTTTCCCAGCCACGGCGCGGTGATCGCGGCCAGGATGCCGCCCAGGGAGACCGCTCCCGACATTTCGGTACGTGACCAGCCGAATTCCTCGGTCATGGGGATGACGAATATGGACAGGGTGGCGACGGCCCCGCCCTGGCGGGACAGCGCGGCGCAGCACACGCATCCCAGGATCACCCAGCCGTAATAGAATGGCAGGCGCGGGATCAGGAACCGAGGCAGGAAGGGCGCGTCCATGGCCTTCCGCACTACCCTGCTTTGGCGCGCAAGGCGACAGGGCCGCATGCCGTCTTGCGCGCCGATGTCGGGGCCAGGCCCACCCGACCGCGGAGACGCCCTGTCACCAGCACGAGATCGGTTCCCAGGGCTTCCCCACGCGCCTATATCGACAGGTGAAACAGAGAACGCGGCAACGGGGGAGAACAGGATCATGGCCACCACACAAAGCACGGGACATCGTGCATTGGGGCATCGCGCATTGGGAACCGGCGGATTGTCGGTCTCGGTCGTCGGACTGGGCTGCATGGGGTTGTCAGGTGTCTACGGGTCCGCCGATGACGCGGTGTCCGAGGACCTGATCCGCCATGCCATCGACCAGGGCGTGGACCATTTGGACAGCTCGGACATGTATGGCTGGGGCCATAACGAGGAACTGATCGGGCGCGCCATCAAAGGCCGGCGGGACCGCGTGGTGCTGGCCTCGAAATTCGGCCAGGTGCAGAACCCGGGCGGGCAGAACGCGGTCGATGGGCGGCCGGAGCACGTCATCGCCGCCTGCGAGGCCAGCCTGAAGCGGCTGAACGAGAGCGTGATCGATCTTTACTACCAGCACCGCGTCGATCCCACCGTGCCGGTGGAAGACACGGTGGGCGCCATGAAGCGGCTGGTGGAACAGGGAAAAGTCCGGTTCCTCGGCCTGTCGGAAGCGGCGCCCGACCGCATCCGGCGCGCCCATGCGGTGCATCCGATCGCGGCGGTGCAGACCGAGTATTCGCTGCTGTATCGCGCCGAGGCCGAAACGACGCGCCAGACCACTCGGGAACTGGGGATCGGGTTTGTCGCCTACTCGCCGCTGGGCCGGGGATTTCTGACCGGGGCGATCCAGACTTTCGCGGATGTGGACGGACGGCGGGCGGCGCATCCTCGGTTCCAGGAGCAGAATTTTGCGCAGAACCGCGCGCTGGTGGCCAAGATCGAGGCGTTTGCCAGGGACAAGGGCTGCACGCCGGCGCAATTGACCCTGGCGTGGCTGTTTGCCCAGGGTGATGACGTGGTTGCCATTCCTGGCACGCGTTACCAGGATCGCCTGGCTGAAAACCTGGGGGCGTTGCAGGTCACGCTGACCCCGGCGGAGGTGGCCGCGATCTCTGCCGCCGTGCCGACCGGGGCTGCATCCGGCACGCGCTATCCCGCCGGCGGCATGGCGGGCGTGTTCATCTGATGTCCGTCCCACCCCGCATCGACCAATCCGTGCTCGACAAACTGCTCGGCCATGAGCACGCCGCGGAACACGAATTGGACCTGCGCGGCATGACGGCGGAGACCGCTCGGATCGCGATCGAGGCGATGCTGCGGCAGCGGGCGGGACAGGACACGTCGGTGGTCGTGCGCATCACGCCCGCAAGCCCGACCAGCGGCGAAACCCTGTTTCAGCCGGTTGCCCGCCAGCTTCTGGCCGCGCGCAGAGCCGGACTGATCGGACGGTTCAGCCCGCTGTCGCAGCCCCCGGGCAGCGGTTTTCACGTGACGATGAACGCTGACTGACAGACGGCCGGTTTGCCGGTCGTTGGTCTGGACTGGTCGGGACGGGCGGGGTGGGTGCCGGGTGCCGGGTTGGTCCGTGGGCAATGCCTTTGTCACCAACAGCCGTTTTCGGGATGGCACCGCTCGGACAGTTCGTGTCAGGCCCCCGCGGTGCGACCCCAGATTCCATGACGGACCCCACGGCGGATCCCTTGGCGGCCCCCACCGCGGTTCGCCGCGATACATGCGGGGTTATGGAGAATCTTCTTGCCACACGATATGCGTTGTGGTTATTGTTCCCATTATGTTCTCTATATGCTCATTAACCGATCCGAACTACCCCATTGGCCGGATCAAGCTGACATTTCATGACTTACATTCCGCCGTTGGTTGCACGGGATATCTCGAAGCGGCCAACGTCATACGCGCCGCATTGCACGATTCCACTTCACTGTCACGGTCGCCGCACCCGCGTTCCAAAAGGGTGCGGCGACAGCGGTCACGGCATCGGTTCATGGCCGGCACCTGAGATCGGGGATCCGAACATCGAATCATTTCAGACGACGTACCCTATCATTGGGCATCTCGAATCAGGGACAGGCCTGATCGAGCCACGCATGACATGGATCACAATTGAGTAGGGCGGGATGTATGGCTACGATAACGAATTGGATAGATAGGGCCACACCAGGCTAGGGGCCACGACTGGCCTGGCACGCAACCAATGTCCGTCGCGTGGCCGCCGGTCCATGCCAGACGCTTGAATGCCAGACGCGTGCATGACCCACGCCAAACGGTCGGGCCAGAGCCAGTTCCCTGGCCTGGCCCGATCCGCATCAGCCGTTCACCTTGTG